>JBJKTB010000266.1:0-15434 GCA_046703345.1 Ignavibacteriaceae bacterium | reverse complement strand
TCGAGCGTTTGGGCGAATCGTCTTTGTCTAAAAGTTCCGGCGGATGGCGCCGTGTGATTATAGAGAAACCGTTCGGCCGAGACGAGAAATCAGCCAGGAAACTCGACGAAGAAATTCATAACGTATTCAATGAGAACCAGATATTTCGAGTCGACCATTATCTCGGAAAAGAAACCGTTCAGAACATGCTTGTATTCCGTTTTGCAAATCCCGGTTTCGAGCCTATATGGAACAGAAACTACATCGAAAACGTCCAGATAACAGTTGCCGAAGAATTAGGCATCGGTACGCGCGGAAATTTTTATGAGACTACCGGAGTACTTAGAGACATGGTTCAGAATCATCTTCTTCAGCTTCTTTGCATAACGGCGCTTGAGCCTCCCGTTCATTACGACGCCGCATCTCTAAGATCAGAAACAAAGAAAGTTCTTGATTCGATTTGTAAAATTGATTTTGAGAAAGACTGCGTACTCGGCCAGTACGGCGCCGGACAAATGAACGGCGAATCAGTTACGGGCTACAGAGAAGAAGCCAACGTCGCTCCCGATTCCGTTACGCCTACATTCGCTTCATTCAGAATAAAGCTCGATAACTGGAGATGGTCGGGCGTGCCGTTCTTCCTTAGAACAGGCAAAAGACTTAATCAAAAATTAACCGAGGTTACTATACAATTTAAAGCGACACCTCATTTAATGTTTCCTTCCGGTAAAAACGACGGCTTAAGCAGAAACGTTCTTACTTTCAGGCTTCAGCCCGACGAGGGAATCATCTATACCTTCCTTGCGAAACAGCCCGGCGCGGAGCTGCGGCTCAGACCTGTAAACCTGAACTTCAAATACAATTCGGCTTTCGATATTTCCGAACCGCCCAGCGCTTACCAATGGCTTCTGTTCGATGCTATGAAAGGCGACCAAACACTTTTTCCGCACGCCGAGTGGATTTACAAGGCATGGTCTATTATAGATCCCGTCATTAATAAATGGCAGGAAAAACCGTGGGCCGAACTGCCGAATTATGAATCCGGCTCATGGGGACCCGAGGCCGCTAACCGTCTCCTTTCGGACAGCGGGTGCGGCTGGAAGATACACGGCTAGTTTTTTTTATTGTCCTCAGTCCGGAATCTTTTAAGTAAGGCCGCTGCGTTGTAATGCATATCAACACTTTGTTTAATTGAATTGAATAACTCTCCGCAAATTCTTAAATAATGAATGAGATAGTTAATACGACATCATTCATTTATGCGGAGGTAAATATGTGGCAGGGATGGATAACAATGCTCGCCGGGCTGTGGCTTACTGTTGCTTCGTTTTTCTGGCGGCTTCAGACAAAAGAGGATTTAATAGTAACGGGTATTATAACCGTAGTTTTCGGTTTCTCCGACGCCAAGGACTGGCAGGGAGTATTTATCGGCCTGCTCGGCATATGGATTCTCGGCAGCGGACTGACAAATTATCTGGTTCTTCCTTTAAATTTCTTCCTTTCAGGTTTAACACTGGCTTTCTTATCGCTTATTTGCGCGGTATCCGGCATGAAAATGCTAATGTCAGATAATGAAAGCGGCAAGCATATTTTCTCACAGCATTAAGACGCATAATTTCTATTTGAATATTCAGGTCATTTAAAAATATTTACGGCTCATTAATAAAACTTTGTGAGAATGATTTTAACCGGGGTTTGTTTTATTTTTAAAATAAAATTAAATGCCGGTAAATTTGCCGGCTGTATAAATGTAGATGAAAACGGGGAGATCCTGCATGAAGCCTATAAAAATCTTTACCGCCGTTATTCTGGCGGTTCTTGCGTTAAATAATTTTTTATACCCATGCACAACCGCAATAATCTCCGGTAAATTTACTAAAGACGGCAGGCCGCTTCTTCTTAAGCACCGAGATTCCGGTTTTATTCAGAATAAGCTGATGTATTTCAGCGACGGAAAATATAACTACATCGGTCTGGTAAACTCCGCAGATTCGGCAGGTAAAGAAGTCTGGGCCGGATGCAACAGCGCGGGTTTTGCCATCATGAATTCGGCATCTTATAACCTTAAGCCTCCGAGTGACACGACGTCAATTAAGGACATGGAAGGCGTTGTAATGAAGCTTGCCCTGCGTGAATGCGCGACGGTTCGGGACTTTGAGCAGCTTTTAAAATCGCTGCCCAAGCCGCTTGGAGTAGAAGCCAATTTCGGGGTGATTGATGCGGAGGGCGGCGCAGCGTATTTTGAGACTGATAACTTCTCGTTTAAGAAGTTCGATGTAAATGACCCCGCAACGGCCCCGCACGGATATCTGATCAGAACAAACTTTTCATTCTCCGGACGCAAGGATGAAGGCTACGGATATATAAGGTACGCAACTGCCGATGAACTTTTGCGCGAAGCCGAGTCGTCGGATAATTTAAGTGCCGCTTACTTAATTCAATCCGTCTCCCGCTCGCTGAAAAATTCTCTTACTAAAAACAATCTTTTCAGCGAATATGTAAAGGTAAATTCTTCAAGGCATCTCGTTCCTTTCGAAGATTACATCCCGAGATATATTTCAACCACGTCGGTTATAATTGAAGGCGTAAAATCAGGAGAGCCGGCATCGCATACAACTATGTGGACAATACTCGGTTTTCCGCTCTGCTCGGTAGCCGTGCCTGTCTGGGTGGAAGGCGGTAGCGCTCTCCCGGAAATTTTAACCGCGCAAGGCCATGGTAATGCAAAGCTGTGCGGGCTTTCTCTTAAGCTGAAGGACAAATGCTTTCCCGTGAAGCGGGGTTCCGGAACAAAATATATGAATATCTCGGCGCTAGTTAATAATAAGGGAACGGGTATTCTTCAGAAGCTGTGGCCGGTTGAAGATAAAATATTAAGCGGCGCGGAAGACAAATTAAGCGAATGGAGAAAAAGCGGATTCACCGAGAAGGCGATCCGCGGATATTACTCTTTTATAAACGGCTTCGTGCTGGATTCTTATAAGAGCCTTTTTAATCTTGATTAGCGCCGTCTATGAGCAGCTTATCTCGATGCTGTTTCTAAGATTATCAAGCATGTCGTGAATATGAGGATCTGTAAGCCTGGAGGATTCCATTGACGTGCATGCGTGTATTACCGTAGAGTGGTCCCTGCCGCCGAAGTGAAGGCCGATGGTTTTAAGCGATGATTTTGTTAATTCCTTCGAAAGGTACATTGCAACCTGTCTCGCCAGTACGACTTCCTTCTTTCTTGTTTTATCGCGGATCTTGTTCTCGTCAACTTTAAAATAATCGCACACCACCTTCGTAATGCTTTCAATGGTTATGTTTACTTTCCTGTCTGTGGCAATTTCCTTAACCGTTTTTTTTGCGAGCTCAAGGTTTATTTGCTTAGAGTTTAACGAGGCGTTTGCCAGAAGCTTTATAAGGCATCCTTCAAGTTCCCTGATGTTGGAAGTAATGTTGCTCGCAATATATTCGAGAATATCGTTCGAAACGGCCATTCCGTAATCTTCGGCTTTCCTCTTGAGAATGGCTATTCTGGTTTCAAGATCAGGCGGCTGAATATCCGCTGTTAATCCCCACTGGAAACGGGAGATGAGGCGCTCATCCAGTCCTTTTAAGTCTTTGGGGGGTTTATCGCTTGAGAGAATTATCTGCTTGCGCGATTGATGAAGCGTGTTGAAAATGTGGAAAAATAAGTCCTGCGTTTTTTCTTTGCCTATAAGAAATTGGATATCATCTATTATCAGGACGTCCATTTTTCTGTAGAAGTTGGAAAACTCGTTTACGCGGTTTGATTGAATGGCTTCAACAAATTCCACAGTGAATATATCGGAGGAAAGGTATATAATTCTCTTATCCGGGAAGTTCTCCAGTTTTATATTTCCTATAGCCTGAATGAGTTGAGTTTTTCCCAGACCAACACCGCCGTAAACGAAGAGCGGGTTAAAAGAAGTACCGCCGGGATTATCGCTTATAGCGCCGGCAGCTGCACGCGCTAGCTGGTTTCCTTCTCCCTTAATAAAATTTTCAAAAGTATAGCGGGGATTTAAGTATGTTTCAAAATCCTGCTTGGGTTTTGGTTCCGGCTGAGATTGAGTATGAACATGAAGATCGGGTTTATCTTCTTTATAAACCTCTTCGTTCTCAATCTCGTCGGCAATAACATAGGCTAACTTAGCTTCCGGCCCGAGCACTTCATGTATGGTCCTGTTAATTAGAGTGTTATAGTGCTCGTCAATCCATTCCCAGAAGAACTGGCTGGGCAGTTGAACTTTGAGTGTAAATTTATCCAGTTCCAGCGGTTTAATGGGCAGGAACCAGGTATTAAATGTCATCAGAGTTACGTTTTCTTTTATGGTTTTAAGGCAGTCGCCCCAAATCGATACAGGTCGGATATCGGTAGTTTTTTCTGCTAAATTAGATTCAATCATAAATGACTTATCAACAAATGAAATAGTTAAAAATATCGAAAAATTAAAATATTTATTTAGATATTAACATTATCCCGGCAACTTATCAACATTTTGCCAACATTAAGTGGGCCGGGCTAAGTGTTTTGAGGCAAACAAATTAACCCCGCCTTTTTTAATTATACACACAAAATTTGTAAATGGATGTTGATTTTGGGCGAGAGCTGCGGCTGTGAAACGTTTTCACGTCCCAAAGTTATCCACAACATATTCACACTATTCAAAGAGCCTTATCTGAGAACAAAATATGAAGTATTCTTATGGCGTGCAAATTAATTCTTTAAATTGGGAAAAAATTTTTTTTCATACTTCTGGTTTAGTCGAATTCCATAAAATTTAGTATCTTGTATGTTTAAAATTGAATATTTATTTTTGTAGTCTTTTTGACATATAAGGAGTAAAAATGAAAAGAACGTTTCAGCCGAGCAACCGTAAAAGGAAGAACAAGCACGGTTTCAGGGAAAGAATGAAGACAAAGAACGGCCGTAAAGTATTAGCGCGCAGAAGAGCCAGAGGCAGAAAAAAACTTACTGTTAGCGATGAGAAATAATAACCGTGAAGCGGTTCGGTCTTTCTTCTAAGGAAAGAATAAAAAACAAGAAAATCTTTGAAAAAGTCTACTCTTCAGGCAATATACTCTTTTCTTTCGACAGGAAGTTCAAAGCTCTTTATATTGTTGAGGAAAATGCACTTGTCCCGGGTGTGAAAATAGCGGCTGCTGTGGGTAGAAAATCCGGTATAGCAGTCTGGAGAAACAGAATTAAGCGGCTTATTAAGGAATCGTTCAGACTTAATAAGGAGATTCTTACCGGCGTGTGTATTGAAAGGTCGGTTAATCTGAGCGTTGTGTTTTCTCCTAATTCGGTAAGCGAGAAGAATAATAAGAAAATTAAGCTAAACGATGTTTTGCCGGGAATGATTGATTTAATGTTAAAAATAAAAAGCAAATTGTGATGCGGAGAATATTTGTATTTCTAATACGAATCTATCAAAAGCTTATATCTCCGCTCTTTCCCCCGTCATGCAGATTCTACCCCACCTGTTCCGAGTATGCAGTTCAAGCAATCACTAAATACGGTATTTTCAAAGGAGGGGCGAAGGCTGTCTGGCGGATATTGAGATGCAATCCTTTTAATAAAGGGGGTTACGACCCCGTAGAATAATGGAATCTTAATGGATAAAAAAACAACACTGGCTTTCATCCTGATCGGCGCGATTCTGATGGTTTGGCTGTACTTAAACTCTCCCAAAACGGCAGAGCAAAAAGGAAAAAGCGCCGATACTACACTGGTTTCGAGTGACTCGCTTAAGAAAACTCAGCCCGCTCCCGCGGAAAATAAATCAAAGGAATTAAAAACCCAGACAAAAACCGCGGCGGCGACTCAGGCGCAGCCGGGCGACAGCCTTAAATACGGAAAATATTTCTCGCTGCCCCCTCAGAAAGAACGCATTATTACCATTGAAAACGACCTTGTAACGCTGGAACTTTCAAGCCGCGGCGCTTCAATTAAAAAGTACTTTCTTAAGAAATACAAAAACTGGTATTCCGAAGGCGAAGATTCAGTTAAGGCTTTCTACAAAACACAAGTTCAGCTGATAAATTATCCCGAAGGCGGCGGCGGCCCGAATCTTTCTTTCGTCTCTTCCGACGGTAAAGCAGTAAATACCGCAAATCTGGATTTTACTGCGGATGTTTCGAAGGCATACTATAAGCTTACCGGCAGCGATTCTCTTGCCGTCTCTTTTATGCTGAAGGTCGGCGAGAATAAGTACATTGAGAAAAAGTATGTTTTTTACGGCGATAAGTACAGTATGAAATGCGACTTGTTGTTCGCCGGTATGGGAAATTTGATAAGCAACAACGATATAGATCTGGTGTGGAACAAAGGCCTCAGGTTTGTCGAAGAAAATTCTGTTGACGAAGCCATTTACTCAAACGCCAGCGTTTACTACGGCGGAGAAAACGTAATAGTTGAGGCATCGAAGAACGGCGAGAAAGTTCAAAAGGAATTTAACGGCCGCGTCGGGTGGATTGCGGTTAGAGACAAGTACTTCGCGGCAATTATCGCTCCTAAGAATCCTTCCGAAGTGGACGGCGCTTTCGTTGAGGGAGAGAAAACCGCATACATGAACAACGGCGAAAGAGCCTATTATAACACGCGCCTCATCATACCGTTCACTAATTCGGACTATGAGAAAAAAGATTTTACTATTTACATCGGTCCCGTAGACTACAACATTCTTAAATCTTACGGCCACGATTTCCAGGCGGTTGTCGACTTCGGAAGTTTTCTGGGCTTGAGATTCTTAGTGCGCCCGATAGCGGAATATATTCTTCTTCCGCTGTTCAACTTCCTGCACTCGTTTATTCCTAATTACGGACTTGTAATAATAATATTCTCGCTGATTATAAAACTGGTGCTTTACCCGCTTACAAAATCCAGTTATCAGTCGATGAAGAAAATGCAGCTTCTGCAGCCCAAGATAACCGAGATAAAGGAAAAGTATAAAGACGATTCGCAGAAGCTCAATAAAGAAACTATGAAGCTGTACTCTACGTACGGCGTTAATCCTGCCGGGGGATGCCTTCCGCTGCTGCTGCAGATGCCTATCTTCGTCGCTCTTTGGGGATTGTTTAAAGTTGCCATCGAGTTAAGACAGCAGCCGTTCGTGTGGTGGATAACCGATCTCTCAAGGCCGGACATAATTTACAAACTGCCTTTCAAAATCCCGTTCTTCGGAATAGATATGATAAGCGGACTCGCGCTGCTGATGGGCGTGGCTACGTTCGTCCAGCAGAAGATGACGGTTAAAGATCCGAAACAGCAGGCGCTTGTTTACGTGATGCCTATCTTTCTGACGCTGCTTTTCATGAGCTTCCCGGCCGGACTGAACCTGTATTATTTCATGTTCAACGTATTCTCAATAGCTCAGCAGTATTATATTAATCATCAGCACGACGGTATGGAACTGCAGCCGGTGAAGAATCCGAAAAAATCTAAAGGCTTTATGTCTAAACTGATGGACGCCGCCGAGCAGAACGCAAAAGCACAGCAGAACGCTAAGGCCAAGCAAAAAAAGAGCAGGTAGATTATTAAACTTCCGGTTCCGCCTGCAGTATAAAATAACCGCAGGCGGAATTTTTTCGGTCTACTCAAATGAATTATTTCAAAAAAATATTTATTCCGATTCTATTTTTTTCAGCCGCGTCTTCTTTTGCGCAAACCGAATACATAATAAAAGTAAATCACATTTCAGAAAATATTCCTTTCGGATTAACCAGACAGGTTCCGGCCGATATGCCCAAAGTTGCTCTTGCGCTGAGCGGCGGCGGCGCACGCGGACTTGCGCAGATAGGCGTGCTCAAAGCTTTGAACGAAGCCGGTATTCCCGTAGATATAGTTGCCGGCACCAGTATGGGGAGTATAATTGGCGGGCTGTACTCCGCCGGCTACTCGATAGACCAGATGGACTCTATAGCCGTTCATTCCGACTGGGATAATCTTCTTGCAACAGACCGCGAAACCAACAGACGGGAGCTTTTTGTCGACCAGAAAGTAACCGAAGACAAAGCGATCTTTTCGCTCAGATTAAAAGGGCTTCAGCCGGTACTTCCTACAGCGCTTAACAGCGGTCAGAAAATTTCAAACTTCCTTAACCTGCTCACTTTTCAGGCGCCTATTCATGTTGATTCCACATTCGCTCCGCTTAAGGCAAAATTTAGAGCGGTGTGTACTAACCTTGTTACAGGCACTCCGGTAATAATAGGCAGCGGTTCACTAAGCGAAGCGATGAGAGCCAGTTCAAGCGTGTCTTTTTTTCTCGCTCCTGTTTATCTCGACAGTCTGATTCTTGTTGACGGCGGATTAGTGGCTAATATACCCGTTAATATTGCACGCGAACTTGGAGGAAATTATGTTATCGCCGTAAATACTACTAGCGCGCTTCATCCGGAAGGCGAATTATCTCTCCCCTGGGAAATAGCTGATCAGGTTGTGAGTATTCCGATGAGAAGACTTAACCGAAGCGAGCTGAAAGATGCCAATGCCGATATAACCCCTGATCTTGGTGAAACGGCTATAAATGATTTTTCTAATCCTGCATCCTTGATTTCAAAAGGCTACCAGGCCGCGCTCTCGCAGATTCCGACAATTAAAGTACAGATAGATTCGGTTTGGAAGAAAAACGTCGGACTGAAACCGCATTACTTTAAAAATGTTTTGCTGAGCGGAAACGAGACGAGTCTTGAGAGACCGTTTATTCAAAAATACGCTATGCAGGATTCTGTGTCGAACATAGAGATACTCAATGATCTTAATTCCATCTTTGAAAAAGGATTTTATAAAAACATTAAAGCTGATGTTAAGGATTACGGAAATTATACGACAGTTAAATTTATTTCCTATGAAAATCCTTCAGTAAAGAATATTTTTATAAGCGGAGTAACTCTCTTGGACAGCGCCGCCGTTGATTCGGTTTTTTCGACGCTTGAAAATAAACCTTACAATCCCGGCAAAACAGCGTCATGTATAATGTCGGTCGTCGATATGTACAGAAAGCTCGGATATTCGCTTGCCGGATTGAATTCTGTAAAATTTGATACTGCCAACGGAGATCTGTCTCTTAATTTTCAGGAGGGAAAGATCTCGGCAATAAAGATAGAGGGTAACAAATACACCACGAGAACCGTAATAACAAGGGAAATTCCTCTTAAAGCCGGCGATTATTTCAGGTACTCCGAATTGAAAGACGGACTTACAAATCTCAGAAGCACTAATCTCTTCGATGATATTTTTGTTAGAGTGGTTAAAAACGACGGAAAGAATATAGTGCTGATAAATGTAAAAGAGAAAGCTTCCAGCCTGTTAAGAGTCGGATTCCGGGTAGATAACGAGAACAAGGCCCAGCTCAGTCTCGATCTGGTTGACGAAAACCTATTCGGCAGCGGAACTGAGCTCGGACTGCTGCTTTCCGGCGGCGCCCGTAACAGGGCATTCGTTCTGGAGCATAAGTCAAACAGGATATTCAACACTTATCTTACTTATAAAATTAATGCTTATTACAAGTCAGACGATATCTATTCCTACACCGACGCAACATCAACTACAGATACAAGATTCTATAGAATTCAGAACGGCGAATACAGACAAACATTTTACGGCGGCTCTGTCTCAATCGGAACCCAGGTTCAGAGATTCGGTAATTTAATATTCGAAGGAAAATACCAGTACGACAGGATAAGGAATTTGCAGGGCAATATTCAAAATCCATATACGATGAAGATAGTGAGTCTTAAGGCGAGCACCACAATAGATACTCAGGACAAGTATCCTTATCCCCAGAAGGGATTTTATTTCAACGGAATGTACGAGTCGGCCCAGACCGTGCTCGGCGGAGATATCGGTTTTACTAATATTAATTTCTATTATAAAAGCTATTTCACTTTCGACGGTGTAAGTACTTTTTCGCCGCGCGTAACGATGGGTTTCGCCGATAAGACGCTGCCCCTAAGCGAGCAGTATTCAATAGGCGGACAGAACTCATTCTTCGGAATGAGGGATAATGAATTCAGGGGAAGACAGTTATTTATTGCCTCGCTTGAATACAGGTATAAACTTCCGTTCAAAATTTTCTTTGATACTTTCTTTAAGATGAGATACGACCTCGGATCGGTATGGCAGGAACAGGAAGAAATCAGATTCAAAGATTTAAGGCACGGGATAGGCGCAACATTATCATTCGATACTCCGATCGGTCCCGCCGATTTTTCTGTCGGCCGCAGTTTCCTTTTCGTAAAGAATCTGCCGGGAAATCCGCTGAGCTGGGGCGATACTTTCTTCTACTTTTCAATAGGATATTATTATTGACGATTTAACTGAAGGCAGGCTTTGTGCGGCGGCAAGACTAATTTACCTGCCTTCTCTCTGATACTCCTCCCCCATTTTTTGATAAGCCTGCTCAATTTCTTTTTTCCCAGCCCCTTTGTACAAATCCGCCAGACCGAAACAGAGATGGCTTTTCATCTCAACCTTTTTTAATCCTTCTTCAACTGCAAGAATAACCGACTCGAATTTCGGCGTGTCTAGTTCTGTGTTGTACATTTTCGCTATCGCAAGGTATGGTTCGTAAGCGGCAGTGCTGACGTCTGCGGCTTTCTTAAAATATTTAAACGCTCTGTCGTGATATTTCGCGTATGATGAGATGGATTCAAAAAGCTGACCCACACAGAAAAAAATATTATATGAAATATCAGGAAAGACTGAGCAGATCTTTTCAGTAAACATTGAAATCTCGTCTGCCGATAGAGCCTTGTTGCGGAGAAGGACTTTGTATAACTCCTGATCGTTTATCTTATTTGCTATAGCGATTCTGAATGAATCGAAAAGCTCGTCTGATGAACTTGAGGTTCTGAATATCTCTTCAAGCTGTTGTTTAATATCGGACTGCATAATGCGCCGCCTAGAGAGTTAAATTATAACGGATGATCAATCCGCTCAATTATAAGAACCGTAATATATTCTGCATATTAAATTCAGGTAAATCCATCTCAAATTCAATGGTAGCATTTTTATCCCATTCTTTATCGGTGGAAACAAGAAAAGAATGTTTTCCGAGACACGCGAATCTGAAATCAACCGGTTTGTCTTTATCATCGAAAACAGCAAAAGCTATAAAGACGGGCATATTTAATTTTTCTTTCCATGCGTTATAAGCGTTAAAGGCTCTGCGGTTTATCAGCCATACTGATTTATGTTTTCCCTTCCAGTCGAGCATAGCCGACCGGCCCTTGTATTCAAATATCAGGTCCGGCTTATCCTCTCCGCGTTCCCAAACCTTCTCGAACCGGTTGTCCTGTCCGAATTCTTTAAAAGAAAACCCCCACTGCCTCAGGCGTTTCTTTCCGATCGCTTCAGCAAGATCGTGCAGCTTATAGTTGCTCCGGAATTCATCGGTTGATTTGTGGGGATTGAAATCTAAACTTTTCATAACTTAATAATCATATCCAAAGAAAAACATTTACATATTGAACGGCGGACTAAGGATTAAGACGAATGCGTCAGCATAAAATTTATAGCTCGTGATTGGGCGTCATATGCGGCCTCATCGAGCCAGAACGCCAGATGAGTGCCTTTTTCTATCCAATGAATTCTCGAGTTTTTAATTATACTCGCCGCGTATTCAGCGTTGTCGGGGTTTGAGTCGGAGTCCGCCGAACCGTGAATGATAAGCGTGGGGCATTGTATATTCTTCATAGGAAGTTTTTTAATATTGTTCATCAGGAAAGTATCGATCTCCATGCCTTTCTTTCGTTTCTCTATGTTGCTCATGGTTTTTATAAAGGCTATAAAGTAATTCATTCTGACAGGATCTTTAATAACCTCGTTAACCTGCTCCTTAATTTCCTGCGGCGTAAGCGAGCTGGCCCGTTCATAAAGCTCGCTTAAGGCGAGCTTTGGGAATCGCTGCGTTATAAATCCTATTAGCGCAATGCCGGCTCCGCTCATATATAATGCCTGCTGAATCAGATTCGCGTCATCGGTCCATTTGACGCATATAGCCGAAACGGGGAGAAGAGCCGATACTCTGCCGGGATGATTATTCGCCAGAGTGTAGCCTACCGGTCCGCCTGCCGATGCCGTCATTATGCCGGCCTTTTTTATGCCCAGCGAATCCATCAGAGCAGCAACAGCATCTGCCTGCGATTCATAATTATTTCCGTTTTCAGCGGAAGTGCCGAGATAACCGGGCCGCGAAGGCGCAATAACTTTAAATCCGTGTTTGATGAAAGGCATCGCCATAACCAAACCCTGATCCCATCCTCCCGGGCTGCCGTGAAGTGAAATAAGCACCGGGCCTTCGCCTGCTTCGGCGTATTCAATATCGCCGGCCGATGTTGAGACAATCTTGCTTTTATTTGATAGAAGCTCGTCGAATTCCTCCCTGGAAACCCGCAGTCTCGATTTTTCTATTTGATATATACCTCCCGGCAAAACTAAATATCCTTATTGATCATAAAACTAACAGCTAACCGTTCTTTATAAAGCTTTTTGAAATTACAACAGACCAGGTTAACAAGCAAGGTAGTGTTATCGCGGCTCATATGAGGTTTTTTTGAACTTTATCTCCTAAATGATAGGAGCATCCTCCTTAGGATAAAAATTATCCTCCGGTCATCGCCCTGTATCCTCCCGAGGATAAAAATTATCCTCCGGATCATCGCCCTGTATCCTCCCGAGGATAAAAATTATCCTCCGGACCATCGCCCTGCATCCTCCTGAGGATAAAAATTATCATCGAGTATGTAAAAATGGTAAAATTTTGAGTTCACTCAGGACTTGACCTTAGTCTATATCCTCCAGTAAATATTCCTCTTATTGCACCACAATAGAGTAAGCCAGAGTACCGCAGTCCAGACCAGTCCGGCCAGCATTCCGCTCCATCCGCTGTATCCGATGAGATAGGGTTTGAAGCCGAGCGCGTAAGCGAAAATTCTGACTATAGGCTGCAGGAAATAGCCGAGCAGAGCGTTTGATCCGAAGACAATAAAAGCCCACGCCCACTTTTGATACTGTCCCACATCCATTATCAAATAGAAGAGTAGGAAAGTCAGTGCGGAAACACCCGATGTGAAAAGAGAATAGGAGGCAGAGACGGTTTCCTTATTCATAGCGAAGTAAGGCCAGTCGTAAATGTGAAGTACATACCCGGCCGCGCAGAACACACCGCCGATTATAAGCGACTGCTTGATTACTTCTTTATGAGATTTTGATAAAAGAGATTCGCCGAGTATAGTGCCGACTATCGTTATGAGTCCGTACGATATTGACGCCCACGGAGTGCAGTGAATAGTAAGAGGCCTGAGCATATCTCCGTTAAGATTGTCGATAGTGAAAAACGGTGCGGCGGGATTTCCAAAGTGAAGCCACCAGTTGAAATTCATCGACATGAAGAGATGAAACGCTGCGATTATAAAAACCGCAATCCAGCGCTGCCACTTCGGAAGAAGCATGGCAGCGGCTCCCATAAAGTAAGCCACCCCTATCGCCTGGAGAATTCCCCACCAGTAAGACAGGCCGAATATAAGGGAGATGTAAATAACACCCAGCACGATCAGCATTACGGTTCTTTTCCCTGCGTGCTGCCACCATTGCCCTCCTCTTCTTTTTTTACTGAGAGGCAGAACCATGCCGACTATAAAAACGAAGAACGGGGCAACCAGGTCGGTGAAAGTTAACCCGATGCCGGTTGTAGCTCCGACCGCGTCGGCCGCGTGCTTAAAGGTGGAAACCGGAGGGCTGCCGAACCAGGACATAGTAAGCGGAAGATTAGTATAACCGGCTACCTGTATAACAAAGATCATCGCGAGCACAGTGAATCCTCTGAAAGCGTCTATGGAAGAGACTCTTCCGCCGGATTTTTTTTCCGCGGCCTCAACAGCAGTCATTTGTTTCTCCGATAAAAGTTTTTATTATAACGGACTTGTCCCCGGTTCAAAATCTTAAGCAAATTTTTCAATAATGCGAGAGGTCTCCCCATAGCTTAAAATTTATTTTTAACGGCTTTAAACTAAATGAAATAAAAATTATTAACAATATTGGGCACTAAAGCGGAATGTTACAATTATGGAATGACGAACTTAAAAAGTATTTAAAAGAGAAGCTTTCTTTTTTCTACGGCTTTTTTGTAGAGGTTTAGATATTTAGATGCCGAGTTCTGCCATGAAAAATTCTCTCTCATTCCGTTCGCGCGGATCTTAGTCCAGACGTCATTATTTGCGAAGGTGATTACGGCACGCTCAACCGCTGAAAACAAATCAGATCCCTTATATTCGTTAAACTTAAAGCCGGTCCCGTTCTGCATTCCGTCATTAAGCTGCTCGTCCCAGTCGATGACAGTATCCGCAAGTCCCCCCGTATTTCTGACAATAGGAACCGTACCGTATTTTAAGCTGTATATCTGATTTAGTCCGCAAGGCTCGTAGTGCGAAGGCATTAAGAACATATCCGAGCCGGCTTCGATCAGATGAGAGAGCTCGTTATTGAAGCCGATATGGACGGCTACTTTTTCCGGAAATTTCTGCGAGAGGGAACGGAACATATCTTCAAATTTTTCCTCTCCGCTTCCGAGCACAACCCACTGCGCGTTTATTTTCATCAGCTCACCGGCGGCAGTTTCGATCAAATCGAATCCTTTCTGTGAGGCCATCCTTGAGACAATGCCGATTACGGGAATATCATCATCATACTTCAGCTTCATTCTCTCAAGAAGAAAACGCTTGCAGCCTGCTTTCTGATTTATATTTGCATCCGAATATTTATGGGGAAGGTATTCGTCGACAGAAGGATCCCACATCGAATAATCGACTCCGTTAATTATTCCGTACAGGTCTTCTTTTCTTTCAGTCAAAGAATTTTCCATGCCTGCGCCGTACTCAGGCGTAAGAATTTCTTTAGCGTAAGTCTCGCTTACGGTGTTAATGATTTCGGAATACATAATTCCGGATTTCATGAAGCATAATTCGCCGTCGGCCTCAATGGGACTTCCGGGGTAAAAAAGCTCCTCTCTTATTCCCGCCTTTTTAACAGCCTGCGGAAGGAAGCGTCCCTGATAACCGATATTATGGATTGTGTAAAGTACGGCGGTGTTTGAGAAAAGCTTATCCCATCCGTAATTGTCTTTCAGGAAGAGAGGCAGCAGGCCGGTCGTCCAGTCGTTGCAGTGAATTACGTCCGGCGCCCACTTCAGCCGCTGCAGAACCTCTAAAACCGCTTTATTGAACAGGATGAATCTCTCGTCCTCGTCGAAGCCGTCGGTATAGATCTGATCGCGGTGATAGTAATGCGGGCAGTCGATGAAATTAACCTCCACATTAGAGCCGGGCAGTTTGCTTTGATTAAGATGAACCGCGCGTTTATTCCCGCCTATTTTAATTATTATTTCGCCGACATCCCAGTTGTAGTGCAGGCCGAACTTCGATTCGTCAATTGAATAATACTGCGG
>JBJKTB010000265.1:0-4144 GCA_046703345.1 Ignavibacteriaceae bacterium | reverse complement strand
CACCTCAAACTGGTTCTGAGGATCGAATTTCGATACGTACTCCGAAATTTTCATTTTACTCCTAAATTATGTTTCTTGTTCTGGTAATTGAATTTTCTACAAAGAATTTTTCAAGAAGATCGGTTATTTCTTTTTCCGTAGAACACGACATGCATTTCTCCGCCAGTTTTTCGGCTTTGGCGAACGAAATATTTCTGATGATTCTCTTAGTGTACGGAAGAGTCGTAGGCGCGATGCTAAGCGTCGGAAGTCCCAGTCCTACAAGCAGCGGTATCGCAAGTGTATCGGCCGCCATTTCGCCGCAGAGACTTACGGATTTGCCTGCCCTTTTCGATTCTTTTATTATGTGGCTCAGCGTTCTAACCACAGCAGGATGAAATTCCTGGTAAAGATCTGAAACAAGATCATTCCCGCGATCGACAGCCATCAAGTACTGAATAAGATCGTTTGTGCCGATACTGATCAAATCAACCTCGTTGGCAAGTTCGTAAGTCAAAACTGCCGCGGAAGGTACTTCGATCATAATCCCGACTTTCATGTTCTTGTCGAACTCCACTCCCTCGCTCTTCAGCTCGTGCTTGCAAGCATCAATTACATGAATCGATTTCCTTATTTCGGCTACTGTCGTTACCATCGGCAGCATAAACTGAACATTCTTATTTTTACTCGCGCGCAGCACTGCGCGTATCTGCGTTCTGAAAAGTTTTTCGTTTTCAAGAAGAAGTCTAATCCCTCTTAATCCGAGAAAAGGATTAGGCTCTGTAAAATTCAGGAATTTGAATTTGTCGCCGCCGATATCGAACGCGCGTATGGTTAAAGGAGCCGGGTATATTCGTGACGCTAAATTAGTATATATTCTCGCCTGCTCAGTCTCGCTCGGGAACTCACCGAATTCATCAAGTATCTGCTCAGTCCTGTAAAGCCCGATTCCTTTTGCCCCGTTTGTTATCACCAGGTCTATCTCGCCGGAAACATCCACATTAGCAAGAAGCACAATCCCCTTGCCGTCGGAAGTTTCAGCAGGACTGTCTTTAAGCTCGGCAAGCTCCTTCTGAAGGATGATCAGTTTCTCCAATTTGTTTTTATAGAAAGCTTCCTGCTCTTCAGTGGGATTAACGAATACAAATCCGTGGAAGCCGTCTATAATTACCGTCTCGCCGTCCTTAATCTGCTTCGTGCAGTTATGAGTTCCAACTACGGCTGGTATGTTTAGAGAACGGGAAACTATAGCCGCGTGCGAAGTTAAACCGCCGTGGTCCGTAACAAAACCTTTAACATTGCAGCGAGAAAATAAAATTGTATCTGCAGGAGTAAGCGTATCGCTTACTACTATCATGTTGTTTGTTATCTTAGACTGCCATCTCTTTTTCTGCAGGTTTCGAATTATTCTGTATTTTATGTCTTCTATGTCGCCGGCGCGCTCGTTCATATATGATTCATTCGACATAACCATCAAATGCTGGTACTTGGATATCTCGTCGTTAACAAGATATTCCGGCTGTTTCTTTTCCTTCTCTATACGCTGTACTATGTTGCCTATTAAAACCGGATCGTCCAGAATCATAAGCTGAGCCTCAAAGATTGCCGCCCTGGTGGCTTCCATTTTTTCCTTCGCAAGCGCGAATATCTTGTTGAGCTCCTTTTTCGATTTGCTCAGCGCTTCTTCAAAATTTTGCTTCGCCTCTTCCACGTCTGTTATTTCGCCGTGATTTATCTCGATCTTCTCTTTGGTAAAGAGATATGCTTTGGCAATAACAATGCCCGGCGCTGCCGCTACTCCGGCGATCTTATTATCTGCTTCTTTGATTATTTGTCTGAAACTTTTCACAGCTCGTCAAATCCTCTGTTGAAGTAATCGCAAATTTCCGCCGCCGCTTCCGTTTCATCAGGGCCGTCGAACGAAAGCTGAATTTCCGAACCCATTTCTGCGGCAAGTGTCATTACCCCTATTATGCTTTTCCCGTTTATGTTCATTCCGTCTTTGGAAATAAAGAATTCGCATTTATACTTGGCGGCCAGTTTTACTATAGTCGCCGCCGGGCGGGTATGAAGACCCGCTTTGTTCACAATTTTTACTGTTCTTTCAATCATTATTTACTGCGGTTAATTAGAGAATCGGCAACCCAGGTAAACAGCTCTTTATCTTCATTCATCTTTAGAATGTTAAGAGAATTGAGTGCCTTTTGTGTATAGTCTTTAATTGCTTGCTGCGCGTCGCCGATAACTCCGAGCTTTTCGTATAGCGCTCTGTACTCGTTTATCTGTCTGCGCTTAATTCCTTTATTCTTAATAATTTCAGTTAATTTCTTTCGATCATTTCCACGTGCTTTTTCAAGCGCTTTTATGAAGAGGAAAGTCTTCTTCCCTTCTACCAAATCTCCCCCTACAAATTTACCGAATTCAAATTCATTACCGGTGATATCCAGCAAGTCATCCTGTATTTGAAATGCTGTGCCGATGTTCTTACCGAATGCCGCCAGCGCTTTGATTTCCTTAGCACTTCCTCCGCCCAGTTCCGCGCCGATAGTGCAGCACATACTGATCATCGCTGCTGTTTTTTTCTCTATCATTTCAATATAATTTGACAACGAAACGCTGCGCTGGGTTTCAAAATCCTTATCCAAACTCTGCCCTTCACACACTTCGATCAATCCTTTTGTAAACGCCGCAAGAACCGGTTTGGTATTGCCGTTGCAGTCTTTTAATAAGTATTCGTACGCGACGGAAAGCAGGCTGTCGCCTGCCAGTATTGCTGTGCTTAAATCGTATTTCACGTGAAGAGTGGGTTTACCCCGCCTCTTATCAGCGTTGTCCATAATATCGTCATGCACCAAAGTAAAGTTGTGAAGAAGCTCCACCGCCGCAGACGCGTTATACGCCGCCGCAAAATTTCCTCCCACTGCCTTAGCTGAAAATAAAACCAGCAGCGGTCTTAATCTTTTCCCTCCGCCTTCTATTATGTATGAGCCGGGCAGATATAAAGAAGCCGGTTTTCTGTCTTTCAAAGAACGCGCTAATTTTAATTCTACTTTTTTTCTCTCTCTTTCGTAAAGCGAGTAAAATTTATTCGTTTTCTCCCCGATCAAATCAGCTTTTCCTTTCGAATGATTTTTTTATTCTTAAGATCATCAAGCGATGCGGAACCGGTTAAGAACATTATATTCCTAACCGTATCGAACCAGTTCTTAATGAGCTTCACTACGCCTTCCGTACCGGATTTTTCAAGCTGCTGAAGTATTATCCTTGCGGATGCAGTTAAATCAGCTCCCAACGCCAGAGCTTTGGCGGCGGAAAACGCGTCGTTAATTCCTCCCGAACCAATTAATGTGAATTTAAATTTCTTTTTTAGTTTCGAAACATTACGCAGGCAGTAAGCCGAAGGCAGTCCCCAGTCCCAAAATTCATTGTATTTGCCGTTGTTGTTCCTAAGTATTTCAACTCCGGCCCAGCTTGTACCGCCGGCTCCTGCAATGTCAATTCCCTGAACACCGGCCGATAAAAGTTTCTCCGCGGCTTCTTTCGATATGCCTGCGCCCACTTCCTTTACTATCACCGGTACATCAAGCTCCTTCACCAGTTTTTCAAGAGCCCTGAGAAGTCCTTTGAAATCCGGCTCTCCTCTGTCCTGCACTAATTCCTGCAGAGGATTTACGTGTATGGCCATGGCGTCGGCTTTTATAAGATCGGTCAGATATTTTACGTCATCGAAGAATTTAAATCTTACCAGCTGAGCCGCTCCGATATTACCGATCACCGGTATCTTCGGCGCTTTGCTTCTGATGACCTTATATGATTCAAGATATCTTTTGTCTTCCAGCGCCTGCCTCTGGCTTCCCACGCCCAGCGGAATATTAAGCTCTGCCGCAGCTTCCGAAAGTCTCGCGTTAATGTTTTCGGCGGCGGACGTTCCTCCGGTCATGCACGAGATAAGAAAAGGATAATCGATTTTACTCCCGAAAAAATCTGCGGTTAAATCAAAATCCTTCAGCTTTACTTCGGTAATTGCGTAATGCTTGAATTCATATCTTTCAAATCCGGTAGTCTTATTCTTAAAGGCCACGTCGTCGGTTAGGCAGAGCTGAAGATGCTCCTTCTTCCGTTCGGTTATCGACTTGACCCTCTTCGCCATTTTGTTTCCGTTTGA
>JBJKTB010000264.1:0-5181 GCA_046703345.1 Ignavibacteriaceae bacterium | reverse complement strand
GTTAACGCCGACGCCTTTGGTATTCGGGCATAGATGTCTCCTTCCGGCCCGGCAGTTACGGCAGCGGCCGCAAACTATGTGGCCTTCACCGCTGACTAATTCCCCGATCTTTACGTCGTGTACGTTGCTCCCTATCGCTTCAACAGTCCCGACATATTCGTGTCCGACAACCATGGGAACCGGAATAGTTTTCTTGGCCCAATCATCCCAATTGTAAATATGTATATCGGTACCGCAGATAGATGTCTTGTGTATTTTTATCAGAACATCGTTAATACCCACTTCCGGTACAGGAACTTCATCTAACCATAGGCCCGGCTCGGCGTATTTTTTTACGAGCGCTTTCATTTTTTTCATAAACTTACCTTCTTCGAAAATTTCTTTAATTGTTCGGACAACCGAAAAAGAGGCAAACTCTAATGATTTATTGAATTAAAATTAGATATTAAGAAATTAAACAACAAATAGCGCTGTTGGGAATTATCTTAAATCACCTTGTAATAAATCTATAGTGAAGATAGGTATAAACTGAGTGAACTGCGGCATGTAATTTTCCCCCTGCCTGAATATTTTGATTTCCTAAAGCTGAAGTTTATATTATTGAATACAAAGCAAACTCGCTGTTGCTCACTACTCCCGCCGAATCTTTATACTTTTTCAGCTTTTCTTCGAACCATTCGGCATCAATGCTGTTTTCCGCTGCGGTAGAACGCAGCCAGTCGATTTCCTTGCCGGAAACCATCTTGTCTGCAAAGGTAAGTTTGAGTCCGTCCGATACAAATGATTCGGCCACTTTCTTTGAAGAAAATTTAATCGGTGAGTCTATTATGTATTTATTAGCCAGAAGGCTCCTTAGTGTGTCTTCGTAAAAATCTTTTGCAAAACCCAGCTTCAGGGCTATGTTTCTGATTATCTTTTTTTCAGGCTCGGTTAATTGATTGTCTTTTTTTGCAACGATTAGCAGTCCTTTTAAATAACTGCTTTTATCAATCAAGGTTAATTCCATTTATTACTCCCGCTAATTTGAACAACCAAATTTACTAAAAAATATAGACGGATAAATATATAAGCAATTATCTTATTATTAATTATCGAAAATTGATTTATATTATTTACTCTTATTTTATAATTGTTTACGGGGAAAGGGATGAAAAATTCAACAGTATTTGCGTTTTGCTTCTTTATTTTGATGTCCGGCCTGCCGTTAAAATCTCAGTCTATCTCAGAACAAGCATGGCGAACGCGTTTCGAAAAATCCGGTTACAACGAAACTGAACGATACGCTGAAACAATAGGATATTTTCGTCTCTTAACTCAGCATTCAAAGTATGCCAAGTTAATGCAGTTCGGCATATCGCCGCAAGGGAGAAAGATGTACTATTTTGTTGTTTCTGCCGATAGGACATTTACCCCTGCTGAAGCTCACAAAAACGGCAAACCTGTTGTAATGATCGATAACGGAATTCATGCGGGGGAAATCGAAGGCAAGGACGCGTGCATGCTTCTTCTCCGGGATATGCTTATTACCGGCGGCAAATCGGCGCTTCCTAAAAATATTACGCTGATTATCATTCCGGTATTTAACGTAGACGGCCATGAGCGCTTCGGAAAATTTAACCGTATCAACCAGAACGGACCTAAAGAGATGGGATGGAGAACCACAGCGCAAAATCTTAACCTTAACCGCGACTGGATGAAAGCCGATGCGCCGGAAATGCAGGCGATGCTGAAATTATTTTCTTCATGGCTTCCGGATTTTTTTGTGGATACCCACACAACCGACGGCGCCGATTATCAATATGATATTACTTACGCGATGGAAAAGTTCGGCAATATGTATAAAGGCACAGCCGACTGGATCCGCCGCACTTTTATTCCCTATATGACTAAGTACGTTAACGATGAAGGGTTTCTTGTCGCGCCTTATCTTTCATTTAAAGGAGACAATCCGGAAACCGGAATAGTTGACTGGGCATTCGAACCGCGTTTCTCGCAGAGCTACGCCGCCGCCCAAAACCGGCCGGGTTTGCTGATAGAAACTCATATGCTTAAACCTTACAAGGACAGAGTTTTTTCTACAAAGGCGATGCTTACAGCAGTAATTAAATACGCTGATTCACATCCTACTGAGCTTGTTAAGATGAATAAGTCAGCTGATGAAAATACAATCGAAGAATTTTCAGGCGGCAAAAAATTTCTTCCTCTTTCATTCAAAGTTGCCGAAGATAATATACCTTTCGATTTCAAGGGGATAAAGTTTATTAAGGACTCGAGCTCAATTTCCGGCTCGGAGAGAATTACTTATACCGGCGAGAAGTACGAGACAACAATTCCTTACTACAATGTTATGAAAACAGTTGATTCGGTTACCGTTCCGCACGCATATATTATACCTAAAGAGTGGGAAAATATTGCCGGGAGAATGAAAATGCACGGAATAAATATTTATCAAATTAAAAAGGACGAAACCAGAATAGTTACCAGATATAAATTTAAGAATGTTAAATTCGCTCGCTCTTCTTTTGAAGGCAGTCAGCGTGTGGATTGTGATTATGATACTTTCACCGATACGTTAAAAATTCCTTCCGGAACTTATATCATTCCGACCAACCAGAGAACGCTCCGTGTAATTGTTAATTTACTCGAGCCGAAAGCGCCCGATTCTTTTTTGAGATGGGGATTTTTTAATGTGGTCTTCGAGCGGAAAGAATACTTCGAATCTTATGTAATGGAAAAACTAGCAAAAACAATGATGAGCGAAAACCCTTCATTGGCAGAAGAGTTTGAACGCAAGTTAAAATCCGATGAAAAATTCAGGGACAATCCCAGAGCCAGACTTAACTTCTTTTATGAGCGATCGCCTTACTTCGATAAGGAATTTGATCTTTATCCTGTAATGAGAATAGAATAGAAAATTTCGGATGCAGATTTCCTTTTCTCCCTTATAAAAGGAGCTAAATCATTTCCCGGCTTGTTAAGTAGTTTTACAGAGCCGGTATAAAATTCTCGGCATTTCCCGAAAGCTTGAACATCTCCGGAAAACTCTCAAGCACGGCGTCGCCTATCATTCTGGATGCTTTGTTATAACCAATGAGACCGGTATTTATAATCAGGTGATACTGTCTCGGGTCCTCCACATCCTTCCGGTAATATTTCTTTAAATAATTCCGACGGGCGGCATCCTCACGCTGAATATATTCAACAGCTTCTTTTCTGCTTAAGCCGCAAATTTCTTCGATATGTTCTATCCTTGATTCGAAAGGCGCGACGAGTCTGACGTGGAATGCGTTTTTAAAACGCGCGGTTATTACATTCCCGGCTCTGCCTACTATAACCACGTTGCCCAGCTCGGCAAGCTGAAGAATTGTGCTTGTGGTTTTGCTTACAAGAATCCAGACGTGCGGATGAATACCCAGAAGTTCGTGAACTGTGGATTTGAGTTCCGAGAGTTTGTCTTCCACGAAATACTTGGAAAGCTCATGCGGAAGATGATGGTCGTCGATTACTCTTTCAATAAGATTTTTATCGAAGACTGTCCACGGATTTTCGCTCTCGCATTCGTATTGCTGGAAAAACTCCACCAGCGTCTGACTTACTCTGTCGGCGCCGGCGCCTGTTTCTCTTGAAATGGTTATGCAAGGTCCCTGTGCGGTTTTTCTGTGCTTGGCTCCGGAATCTTTGGAGTGAGATTCAATATAGAGTCTTGCTTTCTCAAATGCCCCTTTTACCATCATTGCCTTTCCCTCCGTTTAATTAACATTTGTTAATTAATTGCGTTAAAAGGAGAGTGTAGCTCGAGACCAATATAACTAATTTAAATTTGATATTAAACTGAGAGCGAAATTCCGGAAATCCGTTCAAAATGATAGTTAAGTAAGGGTATTCTTAATATTTCAAAGAAATAAAACCCTGCATTTTATCCATGTTCGGGATTTAATCGTATGATGAAAACAGATCGGGGAATTTCTTTATTACTGCCCGGCCGATAAGTTCGGCGGCTTCCTCAACATTAAATAAAAAAGTATTGATGACTAGATGGTACTGCAGCGGATCGTTGATGTCTTTGTGAAAATATGTCATAACGTAATCTTTGCGGTCTAGCTCTTCTCGTCTTATAAATTCCGAGGCGTCTTTTTTTTCGAGTCCGTAAAGTTCCTGGACGTGTCTTACCCTTTCATCGAGAGGGGCGGCCAGCCGCACGTGAAAGGAATTGCTTAGCTTAGACGTGATCACGTTTGCCCCTCTGTCTATTATAATTACGTTTCCAAGCTGACCAAGCTGAAGTATGGTCTCGGTAGTCTTGTGAACAAGTGTCCAGATGGCAGGCTGCCCGCCGAGCAGTTCGTTCATCATAGATTTCAGCGCGGAATATTTTTCCTCTTCCATTAACCTGCTTAATCGCTGCGGCAGGTTGTTATCCTGAAGAACCTTCTCGATAAGATTTTTATCGAACACCGACCAGGTAATTCCGCTCCGCTTGTCGTTCTTCTGAAAATACTCGCGAAGCTTCTCGCTTATAGTGTCAGCACGCGCACCGGGCTCACGCGATATTGTTATGCACGGCCCAGGAATAATTTTCGTCTTATTAACGCCCGCCGGTTCGTTAATTTTCGGGTGAGTTTCTATGTATACACGTGCTCTCTCGAAAGGCCCAATTGCATTCATCGTGATACGTCCTTTCAATTTATCCGCCGCCGTCCCTGCCGGGAATTATAGCCTGTTTCGATTTGAAATTATTTAAATGAATCTTAGAATGATCCGCTGAAAAAATATAATAACTTTTGGGCTATAAATAAAGCTGATTACCTGTGCATCATTTTATTTAAGAAAAAGAATTCATCTCTCTGCTTTTTAGAATAAATGTTTGGTTAAAAATTTAAATTTGAGCGATTATATCTCTCAAAATTTTATCGTAAATTGCGTCAAATAATTTTTTAAGTGGAGAGTTTACTGAGAGTTTATTGTTATTGCAGATAGTCTCGTTAACGTTAAGGCCGCTTAGCACTGATGGGGGACCGGCGCTCATCTTACTTTAAATTCTGCGAAACACTCTCCGCCGAAGTTGATATATTTATAAAAAGAATTTAAGGGAGAAAAAGATGGATTATAGAATAGAAACGGACAGCATGGGTGAAATAAAAGTTCCGGCCGATAAATATTACGGCGCCCAGACCGCAAGAT
>JBJKTB010000263.1:0-11698 GCA_046703345.1 Ignavibacteriaceae bacterium | reverse complement strand
ATACATATAATTCTTAAATAATATTTCATCTAATCCATCCGCTGGATTTTAGGTTTGTTACAAATCGAACAGAACTCGCATAATTTCCTTATCAAAGGGCATATCAACTAATTCGAGACTAGGTATTAGCGACTAGTTGAAAGTAATTATCACTCCTGCCTGATGAGTTAATCCTAGTTCCTGATGCGTGAAGACGGCGTAGTCGAATCTAAAAAATAAATAATTAATACCGATCCCGGCCGAGAAAGCCGACGGCTCACTTGAAACGCCTGTTCTGAGAGAAACGAATTTATAAATATTGTAGTTTATGCCGAATCTTAATGAGAACTTTTGCAGCAATTCTTTTTCAGCGGCAAAATTTATTGAAGCTTCCTTTGTTATATCGTAGCTTAAGCCGATATCCATTAATACCGGGATTTGATCCTCTTCTTCACCAAAGCTGGCTCTATTTAAATTCCTAAGATAAAAACCTAGACGCAATTTTTCGGTAAAATATGCGAGTCCTCCCAAATCTGCATAAAAAGCTTTATCCGTGCCGTAATTTTTTATACTTACCGTGTGATAGTTGAGAACCAGTCCGGCAAAAAATCTTTTAAGATATCTGAAGGAAAAGCCTGCCGAAATTTTAGTTTCTTTATAAAGCTCAAATCCGTAACTCATCCCTCCGATGGCAAGGGCACCGAATGGAAACGGTTCGGCATATGCAAAACAGCCGGTGGCCATCTCCTTTATCCCGAAGGGTGACGGGGAATAAAAAAGTCCGAATTGACGGCTGCTCAGTTGTGAAAGGCCTGCCGGGTTATTAAACAAAGAGAAAACATCGTCGCTTAAAGCAACCCCTGAATGAGAGAGAGAAATTTGTTTTGCCCCTGGATCTATTTGAGGAAAAGTCGTTCGGCCTAACACAACAACTAGTGTTGTTATTAGCATCAAACGCATTTTTAGTACATTACAAAGTTTATTGTTAGATAATATCGAAATTCCTATATTAAATCAACCTTTTATTTATTCATGCAGGAAATTATATGAGAACTTTAGTTGTCTTCCTTCTGCTTTTCAGTGCGGCGGCATTTTCTCAAGAGCTAAACTGCAAGGTATCCGTCAATCTGGATAATATCAATCCTTCCAACAGGGACCAGATTTCGGATTTCCAGCAGGCAGTTTCAAATTATATGAACAGAACTAGGTTTACCAGTGAAGACTGGGGAGGAAACAAGATTACTTGCGGACTGACTATACTGGTGCTTACCGCCACAAGCGACGGCAGTTTTACGGCGCAGGTTATCGTTTCCAGCCAGAGAAACATTTACCAATCGGATAAAAATTCTTTGATGCTGAGTATAAATGATAATTCGTGGTCATTCAACTATCAGAAAGGTCAGGACCTGCAGTCGGACCTTTCCACATTTGATCCGATCGTAGGGGTGCTAAATTATTACGCTTATATCATAATTGGCTTCGACGAAGATTCATGGACGGAGTACGGAGGTACGCCGTATTTTAATAAAGCCATTAACATTGTGAATCTCGGCGCGACAAGCAATTATTCAAAAGGATGGCAGCGGGTTTCGGGAAGTTATTCCAGGGCTGCTTTGGTGGAAGACCTTCTTAACGATAAATACCGCCCCTTCAGAGAAGGTTTTTACCAGTATTATTACGGTATTGACATCTACCAGAAAAACAAGAAGATCGGTCAGCAGAAGATAATAGAGTTGATCAAGACATTATACGACATGCGTGATAAGATAGACTTCAGCAGCGTACTGCTAAAAACATTCTTCGATGCGCACAGCGGGGAGATTGCCGAATATCTTAAAGGTTATCCTGACAAAAATGTATTTAATATGTTAATTCAGATTGATCCGTCGCATACATCTAAATATGCCGCTGCCGGTAATTCATCTGATTAGCTTTATGCTAATAACATAATCGTTCTGATCTATTTCATTTACGGTCTTCATTCCGGCAACAACCTTTGCGAAGATCGTGTATCTTCCGTTTAGATGAGGGAAATCGCCGGTGGTGACAAACCACTGCGATCCCTCTGTGTCTTTGCCTGCGCTAGCCATTCCTACCGTACCGGGAGAATAATCCAGCGGCGAAAATTCAGAAACTATATCGTAACCGGGACCGCCCCAGCCGGTTTCCTCGGGGTCCCCTCCCTGTATTACAAAGCCGGGAACCACACGATGAAATCTATTATTACTTAATATGCCTTTTTGCGCCAGATAGCAGAAACTTCCGACCGTAACAGGTGCAAACTGAGGAAGAAATTCAATCGTAAATTTCCCTTTGTTTGTTATTATTTCGGCTTCTTTATATTCAAACGCGCGGCTCCAAAACTTTTCAAAATTTGATGTGTTTTTAACCAGTTTGCTGGGAGAAAGTTTCAGCCTTTCATAAGCGAATTTTTTGATAGGGTAGGAAGATGAACTTTTTAATTCTTCTGTAAACTGCTTACCGTAAGATTCAGCAATCTTGTAGGCCAATTCAGACAGCGACATAAAGCTTTCCTGGAAATCAGAATCATCTTTGTGCAGTTTAAAAACCGCAGCTATTATAGATATAAGCTCATGTTTATTTGCGGATATAAAAACTGAATCAAGTCCGTCAGCCGCAATTGAAATAAGGGCAGGGGAGGAAGAATCGAGCGCCGAAAGCAAAGTACGACGAAGCGGAACATTGCCGGGAAATGATTTTTGAAATTTAATCAGTTCTCCGAGTATGGCAGTTTTACCCTTATTGCCTTCACTTTTGTATTTCTTGAGCAGAAAATTTAACGTCGCATCGGAATCCGGATAATTTCCGGCGGCAGTATACAAAAAATCCGGTTCTATTACTCTGCCGAAGGACTTAATTGCAGAATCAAATCTAACTGGGAATAGGCTGATGTACGTCAAGAAAAGCTCGCCGCGCGCATTTGAAGTTAATTTTTGGGAACCTAGCGTTGATGTTAGCACGGATTTAAGTTGAGATTTCATACCGCTATTAACCGTTATCTGTTTCATAGCTGCTGCTGCACTTCTGGCAACATTAGGATTTTTATCATGCAGCATCGAAATATATAGAGAAAGTTCCTTTCTCGAACTAAAATGAAAAAAGCATAACGCCTGTGCTGCCGCTATCCTTACTGAAGAAGAATTAAAATCTACAAGCTTTCTTATTAGATTTATATCATGAGGAAAATATTTTAATTTTCGAAAACAGCCGAGCAGGTAAGGAACTGTTTTTACTATATACGACTGATCGCTGCCTTTGTCTTCCGGGAGCGAAATAAACTTTTTCAATTCTTCGAGCAGTAAAGTTTCCGAGCTCTTATCAGGTCCGACCCGGTAGAGTGCGAAAGCCGCTTCGAAATTTCTCCTAGACGGGCCTGGGAAGAGAGCTTTTTCTTTCATTATGATTTTCTGAGCGTTTTCTTTACTTATCAGATTTCGAATAAAATAATTATAAACTGCAATCGAAATGCCGTCTAAGTTATATGCAATTTCAGAATATAAACGCTTCAGAAAATCGCATGCTGCGCTGCCCCCGGTTTTACTCAGCGCCTCAATCGCTGACCTTCTGAACAACTCCGGCGTTTGATCAGACCGGATTTCCTTCATTAGAAAATCTGAGGAAGCGGAACACGGGCCAAGTTCTCCAAGTGCGAAGCTGATATAGTCTCCGTACTTTTTGAATTCTAATTTTTTAATGTTGCTGATAAACGAAGTATCTGCACTGTGGGCAATGCTCAGCAAAGCTGCTTTCACTTTCGAGTTGGAGTTTGAGGCCAAAGCACTTTTGATGATCTGCCTGTCGAATTGTCTGGCGAAAGTTGTTCTCACCAGCGCTGAGTCATAGCGGGAATATTGAGCAAAAGAACGTGTGTGAACAAGCAGTAAGGCGGTAAGCAGAACTAATATAATCTTCATTTTAGCCATCGCATTTATTTATATCAAATTAAGGATAATAAAATAAACGAACAGTTTAAAATAGAAAAGCCACATCGCTGAGGCTTGGAGAAAACTATTTAGATCTTCTTATCATATATTCTGTATTTCTTATACAACTCGCCCTGCATAACGTCAGCCCCTCGATTCATCATAGCGTTGTCTTCTAGAATCCAGCTTGCTTCACCGAGATCGATGCCGATTTTATGCGCTCGGTTAACTATTTCCCAGTAGAAAACTGCATCAAGCCCTCTTTTCTGATATTCGGGTATCAGACCGAGCGTAATTATTCTGCACCATTTAATTTTCTTTTTCTGTGTAAACAGTTTGAGAAATCCGGTAGGGAAAAGTTTTCCGTTCAGCTGTTTAAAAATATAATTATAGTCGAGCATGACCAGAGCGAAGCCGACGAGTTTTCCTTCAATCTCGCCGAATAAAACAAGAGAAGGTTCGGCAAGCGGCTTCAGATCTTCTGCCATTGCGTCGAGTTCTTCGTCCGTCATCGGCACAAATCCCCAGTTTGGAGCCCATGCCTTGTTGTAAACATATTTTACTTTCTCAACTTCCGATTTGAATTTTTTCATGTCGAGCTGAGTGATTTTAAGTGCTGCTCTCTTTTGTGCGATTTCCGCAACTCTTCTCAGCTTATCCGAAGACACAACCTTATCGTGCTCAAGTTTATAGGCATAAAGATCCTTTGCTTTTGTAAATCCGTAATTATCGCATAAAGTAAGATAATATTTGGGATTGTATGTCATCAGAATGCGCGCTTCGTCTTCGAAGCCGTCGAGGAGCATACCGTACTCATCGTTGCTGGAGGGATTAGCCGGCCCTCTCATCGTATCCAGGCCTTTTGCCTTCAGCCAGTTTTTTGCGGCATCAAAGAGGGCATTGGCGACTTCCTGATCATTGATGCACTCAAAGAATCCGAAAAAGCCTACTTTATCGTTATGGTATTTATTATGAAGATCATTCTTAATTGCCGCAATACGTCCTACAAGTTCGCCGTTTTTTTCTGCGAGGAAGAATTCTGCCTGCGCATGTTTGTAGAAGGGATGTTTTTCTCTGTTAAGTATTTTCTTGCGGTCCATCAGCAGAGGCGGAACCCAGTACTTATCATCTTTGTAAATCTTCCATTGAAATTTAATAAACCGCATCAAGTCTGCGGAAGATTTAACCGTAGTAATATTAATGGAGCTCATTTTTAACCACCTTTATAATAAAAAAAGCATACCATCCCCATAGATGATATGCTTTTTACGGTTAAAGAATAAAACAATTAAATAAGTCCCAGTTTTTTCCCCGTATCTTTAAATATGTCAATTATGGCATTTAGATGTTCTTCTTCGTGAGTAGCCATGTAGCTGGTTCTCATCATCTGTCTCCCTTGCGGGACGCCGGGAGAAATGAAGACGTTTACGAATACGCCCGCATCGTAAAGCATTCGCCACATCTTAAATGCAAGTTCGTCATTTCCAACAATAACGGGAACAATGGCTGTTCTGCCGTCGAGCACAGTGAAACCTGCTTCTCTTAAAGCAGTTCTAACTTTCTGTGCGTTATTTATAAGTCTAGTAACTCTCTCGGGCTCGGCTTCAAGAATGTCCAGAGCTGCTAACGCTGCGGCTACGGAGGCCGGAGTAGGTGAAGCGCTGAAAATCAATGCCGGTGAATGATGTTTTAAATAATTAATTACTTTTGCTTCCCCGGCAACAAATCCGCCTAGAGATGCGAAAGTTTTGCTGAAAGTACCCATGGTCATATCTATCTGGTCTTCAAGATTAAATTCGCTTGCGGTACCTCTTCCGCCTTTCCCGATAACGCCCACGGAATGAGCATCGTCGACAAGAATTTTTGCTTCGTACTCTTTGGCGATTTTGTTCAGTTTGTCGAGCTCAACAATTTCTCCTCCGGTACTAAAAACTCCGTCACTTACTATAAGCTTTCCCGCGTCCTTCGGCAGTTTGCTTATTACTCTTTCAAGGTCGTCCATATCGTTATGTTTGTATCGGACGAATTCTGCGGTTGCACCTTTCGCCATCAGATTTCCTGCGATGATACAGGCGTGGTTGTCTTTATCGGATATAACATAATCGCCTCGCTGTACCAGAGTAGGTATAATTCCTTGCGCGGTTTGATAACCTGTACTGAAAAGAAGAACCGCCTCTCTATTAAAGAATTTAGCAAGTCTTTCCTCCAGTTCGATGTGAAGGTCAAGTGTACCGGTAAGATAGCGCGATCCTGAACAGCCGGTTCCGTACTTTTCGACTGCCTTTATTGCCGCTTCTTTTACTTTGGGATGCGCAGTTAAGCCCAAATAATTATTTGAGCCTGCCATGATAACTTTTTTCCCCTCTATTTGCACGACTGGACCTTCGTTTTCCTCGATAGGCCGGAAGTATGGATAGAGCCCCAATGCTTTTACTTCATCTGCTCTGGTAAACTCGTAGCATTTTCTGAATAAATCCAATACAACTCCTGATTATTATTAATAATTTAATTTTTTAAGGTAATAACAAATAAATTACTTATTTTTAGCCGTAAAATGTAAAATTAAATAGCCATAAAATCAAATAAATCTCAGATATGGAAAATACTAACATTGCAGTTGTAACCGGTGCTAACGGTTTTGTCGGCAGCCACTTAGTTGATTATCTGCTGGAAAAGAATTTTATAGTAAGATGTATAACAAGAAAATCCAGCGATCTAAGATGGCTTGATGGAAAAAATGTTGAAATATTTGACTGCGGTCTGTTTGATAAAGACGGCCTTCGCCGGGCTTTTAAAGACGCAAATTATATATTTCATGTTGCTGGAGTTGTAAAATCGAAAACTCCGGAAGGATATTTCAAAGGAAATGTTGATACCACTAGAACACTGCTTGAAGTTGCCGTTGAATTTAAGGACAGTTTACGGAAGTTTCTCATTGTCAGCAGCCAAACCGCTTCCGGTCCTTCGAAAGGCGGCATTCCTGTTGATGAATCCACAGAGTGCCATCCAATAACCACATACGGTCGGAGCAAGCTGGAAGAAGAAAAAGCAGCTTTGAAGTACAAAGATAAACTGCCAATTACTATCTGCCGTGCTCCGGCAGTTTACGGCGAAAGGGATACGGAGATTCTTATATTCTTCAAAACATTCAATAGCGGTCTGATGACAACGATCGGTTTTGATAAGAAACAGCTCAGTTTAATTCATGTAGCTGATCTTGTTGAAGGATTTTATCTTGCGGCCGTGTCAGATAAAGCTAATAGTCAAATATATTTTATAAGTTCTGAAAAATATTACACTTGGGACGAAATAGGTAAAATTACTTCTAAAGTTTTAAATAAGAAGCCGCTAAAGGTAAAGGTGCCGCACAGCGTGGTTTACCTTCTTGCATCTATAGCTCAGTTCTTCGCTATATTTAGCTCTAAACCGGCTACTTTAAATATAGAAAAAGCCAGGGATATTACTCAGAAAGAATGGACATGCGATACAAGAAAAGCCGTTGAGGAACTCGGATACCGGCAGAAGATTTCGGCAGAGGCGGGAATTAAAAGAACATGCGACTGGTACAGACAGATGGATTGGCTTTAATATGGAGCATGCCGGAGCAAGGCTCAGCTAGTTATTTTTTGCTCCCTCTTTAATCCATGTTCGAACTCCCTGAATCTGATTTTGAGTAAGAGCTTTATACGGAGAAGAGATCGGCGGCATAGGCGAAACGCCGGCTTGTCCTTCAATTGCCCAAACAAGACTGCTGTTGTCCGGGTAGCCAGGGAAAACAACATTGGCGTCTGCGGTAGTAGTGGCCCAAGTTGTAAGATTTATTCCCCCGTCGGTAGTTCCGTTGCCATGACAGTTAATGCATTTAACATTAAAGATCGGCTGAATATATTGTGAATAGCTGACATTTGAAGAGGGGATAACTACAGAATCAAGTTGATTGCCAGTTACGGTATCTTTGCAGCCGGTTAATATGGCCGTCAAGATAAAAACAGAGAATAGCAGAATTCCAAAAATATTTTTCATTTATTCTTTTTATTGTTACCCTTAAAAATAACTCATGAATCAAAGCGGTGCAATGCCTAATTACGGTAATAATTATAATAACACTGTTCTAAAAACAATTTGACTAAATTCGCATTCTTCTATATCTTTCGGAACAAGAAAAAAGTATGCTTTAGTTATAAATTATACATTACTCAAGTTAAATTATATTTGGGGCTATAGCTCAGCTGGGAGAGCGCTTGAATGGCATTCAAGAGGTCAGGAGTTCGATCCTCCTTAGCTCCACAAAAAAAGCTTGATTACAGATTGTAATCAAGCTTTTTTGTTTTAGTGATTTTTAATTGGGACTGAAGTATATTTCGGAATAAAATGGGGGTATGATGAAATATATTTATTTGTTTATATCATTAGTTTTTATTGGCTGCTCCTCTACTTATACTCTGAAAAATTTTTCCTCACAAAATGAATTCTTCAAAAATTTTAACAACTTTGCGGATGACAGGGAATCGAATGTTTATATGAACACGCAAAATTATTTAACAGCTCTAGAAGGGACAAAAATAAAAAACGACACATTATACATTGTTTTAAATTATAAAAAAGAACATACGGTAATGCCATTGAATGAAATAAAAAATATAAATTACAGAAATTATTCCAACAATAATGAAAATCACGAAGGCTATATAATTCTGAAAAATGAAGAAGTAATAAGAGCTGTTGATATTAAAACGAAGCAAGATTCAGTTCAGTTCACGAAATTAAAAAGTATTTTAAAGTGCGTGCCGATAACCGATGTTGATAAGATAGTATTTAAACGAACCGGTGTAGGTGTATTTCCGGGGATTTTAATAGGTGCTTCGACGGGATTTCTAATCGGAATGGTCACTTACCCATCAGTTCAAAGTAATAGTACGCCGCGTTATGTGTCGCTATATTATATTATAGGCGCACCAGCTGCTGGCGGTGTAATCGGCGGTATTTTGGGCTGGTTAAAAGGTGAATGTATTTATTTGTTTTAGCTAAATCATCTATCAAACTGAGAGAAGGGCGGGATATTTGCGCTGAGTATCCCGGATAAAATCGATCAACTCTTTTATTATCAAATTACGGTTACACTAATTCGGAGCAACGAATTCCCATCAGGCGAAATTGAACTTTTCAACACGTTTTACTATTTTCAGAGGGGAATCATCATTACAAGAGGTTAAAGCTCAATTAATTCGAGAGAGTTTATAAATGCCAAATACGAATCCTAAGGTTGACGCAATTTTAAGTAAGACGCGACAATGGCGTGAAGAATTTGAAAAAATGCGATCTGTTATTCTTGACTGTGGACTTACCGAAGAATTAAAGTGGGGTCAGCCGTGTTACACTTTTAACGGAAAAAATATAGTGCTGATTCACGGTTTTAAGGAATACTGTGCTATTTTATTTTTCAAAGGCGCATTGTTGAAGGATGTTAAGGGCATACTAATCAGGCAGACTGAGAATGTGCAGTCACAGCGCCAGGTTCGGTTTACGAATGCCGGACAAATTTCTAAACTGGAACGTATCCTTAAAAACTATATCTATGAAGCCGTAGAAGTTGAAAAAGCCGGACTTAAAGTAAAGCTTAAGAAAACTTCAGAATTTAAAATGCCCGAAGAATTGAAGACAAGACTAGATAAAATACCCGCGTTGAAGAAAGCATTTGAGGACTTAACTCCGGGCAGACAGAGAGCGTACATTTTTTATTTCTCACAGGCCAAACAATCAAAAACACGGGAATCAAGGATTGAAAAATACATTCCGCAGATTCTCGAAGGAAAAGGCTTGAACGATTAAGTCCTTTGCTGTACCGGCCTTCTTCATTCCAGGCTAAAGAAAATTGATTCTAATTAATTGCAATATATCATTTCTCGAATACTTCTATTGTATAAGAGGCGAAGAGGGCAGCGGTATCCTGCCTTCGAAGTAATAAGATTCTGAAATTCCGGCATGCCCGCTTTAACATATACATATGAGATAAACCTCACATAAAACGCTCATTCTTAAAAAAAATAATTGAAACATTTGCGTAGCCAAATAACTACATGTATATTTATAGTCAAATAGCTACATAATGAATTTAAGAAGAGACATATTTCAGGCTTTGGCCGACCCCACGAGAAGGGCTATACTTCTGCTTCTGGCTTCACTGGCTATGACTGCGGGAGCCATAGCCTCAAACTTTGACACGGCCAGACCGACGGTTTCAAAACATTTGAGGATTCTTACCGAATGCGAATTGATCGATCAGCAGCAGAACGGAAGGGAAATTTACTATCATTTAAACCCTCAAAAGATGAAGGAAATAGCCGACTTTATCGAACCGTTTAGAAAGCTTTGGGACGAAAGGTTTGATAAACTGGAGGCTGTTATGAAAGAATACAAGTCAAAATAAGAAGGATTGATATGGAACAGAAAACAAAGGTGCAAGCGGAAGACAAACAACAGGAATTATTTATAACAAGAAAATTTGATCTGCCGGTAGAATTACTTTTTAAAGCGTACGAAGATCCAGGACTCGTTGAGCAGTGGATGGGTACAAAAGTGCTGAAGCTTGAAAGTAAAAAACACGGAAGCTACCGTTTCGAAACAACCGATGCTCAGGGGAAAATCGTATTCCAGGCTAACGGGGTAATACATGAGTTCACTCCCGACAAAAAGATAACGCGTACGTTTGAAATGGACAATACTCCTTTCGGCGTGCAGCTTGAGTTCTATGATTTTGAAAAAATAACCGGTGACACAAGCAGACTCAAGATGCACGTAGTATACGAATCGGTTGAAAAAAGAGATCAGGTGCTCAAGCTGCCCTTTGCCTACGGATTAAATATGGCGCATGACAGGCTTCAGGAAATCGTAAGCAAATTAAAATAATTCAACATATTCTGTCCGGCTGAAACAATTTGTTAAATTTCGGATATAATCAAAAATTGATGCCTCGGAAATATGTTATTATTGGATCAAAATTTTTACGGATTGAAAAATGAATATTCTCTTTTGGATTCTTCAGATCATACTGGCTCTTCACACTATCGCCGGAGCGATATGGAAATTTTCAAATTCGGCGCAGACTGTGCCTTCCCTGCAATCGATTCCGCACGGAGTCTGGATGGCGATGAGCGTTATTGAGCTGCTGTGCGGGATAGGACTAATACTTCCCGCAATAAATAAGCGTCTAGGCGCAACGGCCGTTGCCTCTGCCGCATTTGTGGCCGCAGAGATGCTGCTTCTTTGTATAGTAAGCGCTTTTTCGGGAAACATGAATGCCGGTCATATAATTTATTGGCTCGTAGTAGCTGCTTTCAGCTTGTTTGTTGTTTACGGAAGATCATCTCTGAAACCTTTCAAAACTTTATGAGAATAAAAAAAGCGGCCTTTGAAAGGCCGCAGGTTAAAAACATATAAGACTTCAACATTCTTACCGGAATTGTAAACTCAGGCAAGGTCGAAGCGGTCAAGATTCATTACTTTATTCCAAGCGGCAACAAAGTCCTTCACAAACTTCTTCTGAGAGTCTTCGCACGCGTATACTACAGCAATAGCTCGGAGTTCCGAACTTGAGCCGAATATAAGATCGGCGCGTGTACCCGTCCATTTTACACCGCCTGTTTTGCGGTCGCGTCCTTCAAATACGTCACCGGCTTCGGAAACTGCATGCCACACGGTGCCCATATCCAGCAGGTTAACGAAGAAGTCATTTGTAAGCGTTCCGGGATGTTTTGTAAACACGCCGTGTTTTGATC
>JBJKTB010000262.1:0-7399 GCA_046703345.1 Ignavibacteriaceae bacterium | reverse complement strand
CGTTAGTACTTGGGGATATCCTAATGACAAAATTTATCGGGAGAAAAATAGACAAAATACTGAGATTTTCAACGCTGCGGATGCATTTGGGGGACGTAAATATTCATAGCTATGATGTAAAGCATACCTTAGTTTTCTGCCTTGCTGCGAATCGCAAGATAATCGTTCCAATATTTTTTATTATTTAGAACTGCCTCTTACGAAATCCTCGGTAAGCTTTATGATCCTCTTCAAATCTATCATCTGAATGCATTCGAGGTTATAGGGACAAGTTTTTTTCCAGCAGGGTGAGCATTCAAGGCCATCTGGTACAAGCTTTTCGCCTCTGCCGTAAAGCTCAATTTCGGCTGCGCATGATAACCCGAACCAGGCTATAACATATTTCTTCAATCCGATAGCCATGTGCATACCGAATGAATCGCCTGTAATTACGAGATCGCAAATATCCGTAAAGCAGAATCCGCGCCTGATTCCCAAAGTGGTTGGAGTTAGAATAATCTTTTTGCGTGTTGCGGTATCGAACGATTCGTAGATTTTTTGATTCCTTTCGGTATCTTCTTTCCCTCCGAGCAGTACAATTCTCAAGGAATCATTGTCAACAAGAGCAGATATAATTTCTACGTGCTGTTCAATTGTCATCTTTTTATTGGGGAATAAATTTGAGCAACCGGTATTAAAACCGACGTAAACCTTCTTCCGGCTGAAGCCGATTTCTTCTTTATATTTTTTTATAAAATCTTTTTCTTCATCGGTCAGTTCCAGAATGTATCCATCCTTTTTATACTCAAGCTCGAAAACTTCGTGTATAATGTCTACGCCGCTTCTTTTATTTTCCCTGAACTTAAGTCTGTCGTTGTTGCCCATGATGTAACTGTACATTGCGCCTTTGTTGGCCGGTACTATCTTTCCGTCCTCATTCAGAAGAAAACCGAGCTTGTTAACAGCGTTAACTTCGTTTGCGAAGGCGCAGGCGTAATCGGATTTGTCAGCGTTCATTACATAATCGAATTTTATGTTTCGAATTATCATCCTGTGCTCGTCGGTCCAGGTAAAAACTTTGTCAATGTAAGGATTGTTAAAGAGGATCTTATCGGCGCCCGGCATGGTGATCCAGTAGATTGTGCTGACGGGAAATTTCCTTTTTATTGCCGGCAGTATAGGCGTATTATCGAGCACGTTTCCAAGAGCATCAAGTGAGATGATAAGTATTTTCGTACCTAACTTTGTGTTGTCATTCTCCTGCTGGCATCCGTTCTGAAGGCAGTCCTTATATGAGAAACAAGGTTTGTATCCGCTGAAGTTTTTACACCTGGGTATTTGTAAATTTTCAAATTCCATTTTAAGCTTCCGTAATTATATTATTCGAGATAAGATCCTTAATTCCCGCAAGCACTGTTTCGGTATCAATGCCGTTTTCAAATGCGCACGTGTTCTGGTCAGCGCTGCAGTTATTTCTGCAATAGTGATCCGAAATTTCCAAATTTAACGAAACACCGTTTAATATTCCGTAATGTTCTATTTTATCCATTGGCCGATGACAGAATAATCCCACCGACTTTACGCCGAGCGCGTCGGCTATGTGAAGCGGGCCTGTAGAAGGGCCGATAAACACATCGGCGCGGCTAATAATCTTAATCAAGTCGCGCAGATCATCCGTGCTGTCAGAAATATTCTTTATCCTTTGGGCGTCTAAGCTTAATGCTTTGTTAACAAAATCGCGGCTCATTTCACGCGCAGTGAGAAGTACTTTTGTATTCCCGAGAGATTTTTCCGCAAGAATTCCTTTTAATAAGGACAAATATTTCTTTTCACTCCAGTTCGGAGCCGAACCGAGAGATCCAGAATGTACGATTATCTTTTTAAAATTTATAGGGACGCCTGCATTTTCAAGGAAGATATCAGCGTCTTTTTTTTCCTCATCGGTAACGAAAATCTCCATCTTAATATTATCCGTTTTCACTCCTATCCTTCTTGCGAGGTCCATACAATAATCTGCTTCATGCCGCAGCGGGATATATTTATTTCTTGATACGCTTTTCATCCCGGTAATTACCTCGTAAAGCTTATGTCCTACACCGATACGGTTCTTTATGCCGGCCAAAAACATCTGGTAAGCTGCTCTTTCGGTAGGCATCATCAGCAGACCGTGAGTGAATTTATACTTTCTCAGTTCTTTTACAACTCTCCAGAAGCTTTCTTTGTCGAGATCGTCGGTAATAGTAGCATCCAAATGAGGATTGTTCAGCATCAGCTTCTGCGTATGCGGACGGGTAAGAGTAGCGATGAAAGCATCGGGAAAAGTTTTCCTGATCTCCCTTATGACGGGAGTAATAAAGACAACGTCGCCGACTCTGTCGGTCCTTACCAGTAGAATTCTCTTCATTAAAAAAGCAATTGATTAGTATAGAAAAAAGCCGAATCATTACATTCGGCTTGTGCAAAGATAAGGCATCTTCTTTAAAAATGCATCAGCGGAAAAAGACAGTGAATGAGAAATTAAAAATCCCCAGGCCCTCTTCTCAAGGAGAACGGGGGCTTGTCTGCAGCAACAGCTTTGTCTTTCATCATATTAATCAGGAATAATATTGAATTAAGAGTAAATTTCGGGAACATATCCCGGCTGCATAAGGGGAAATTTTGGTTATATGTATAATTAGTCCGCCGCCCCAGTTTATTATTGCAATGCTCCCGTAAATTTGGAACGGCGGACTTAAATAAATGAAATCTATTTTTACTTGTTTAATATCATCTTTTTAGTCATAGTGAAATTACCGGCATCAAGCCTGTAGAAATATATGCCGGAAGACAGATTGCTGCCGTCGAAAGTAACCTTATAATTGCCGGCAGGAAGCTGGCTGTTAACAAGCTCGGTTATTTTTTGTCCGAGTATATTATATACATCAAGTCTTACATGCGACATCTGCGGCAGTACGAAGCTGATAACCGTACTCGGGTTAAAAGGATTCGGATAGTTATTCTCCAGAACGAAACTGGAAGGAGAGTTTGCCGCTACAGGTGTCTCCACTGAAGTCACCTTTGAAGAAGGCATAGTGAAATCGCTTACAGAAGTGCTTCCGTTGCTGGGATTATAAGATGTTGTCGTCTGCTGACTGCTGTACTGCGACAGGCTGACGGTTATGGAATACTGTCCCTGTATTAATCCGCTAACGGAATAAGATCCCGTATTATCTGTAACCGCTGTACCAATTACACTTCCTCCGGAAGAGCTTACGGTAACAAGAGCGCCTGACAATTCAGTTCCGTCTTGTGCGTGAACCTGACCGATAATTTGTCCTCCGCCCTGATAAGTCGTATCGGCTGTTCTCATTACAGCGGTAATGCCGGAAACATCGCCGTTAACCTTAATTGCAGTAGCGTTTTCCCATTTATAAACGCCGTTATAATACTGCGCAATATAACCGCCGGCGAAAAACATCAGATAATAAGAGCCAGATTTTAAACCCTGGAATTGGAATGCACCAAGGCTGTCGCTTACGGCCAGTCTTAGGCGGCCTGACAGTGAATCGGTTGCAATAACGAAAATATTTTTCAATCCGTTGCCGGCGGTATCGGTAACGGTACCTGAGAGAGAGAAGCTATTCTGCGTGTCAACCGGCAGCAGATTGAAATTAATGCCGGTAAAAGCAGTATCGCCGAATGAATAAAGCTGATCGGCCTTAAACGCATTGCTTTCACCGTTATAAAACTGAATATGATAATTGTTCTTATTTGCAGCAACAATGAAGGTATGGAATGAACTATCCAAGCTGTCCAGTGTTATAGAATAATTACCAAGCGCATCGGTTTGAGCTGTTGCGAGAAGAGCGCCGTTTCCGTGTTCCATAACTTCATGTTCCCTGTATCTTCCGATTGACCAGACTTTTACTGTCGCGTTTGCAAGAGGAACGGTAACGCCGGCAGAATCAGTAGCAGTGACGTTTCCGCTGAAGGCTACCGAGTGAGTCTGGTTCTGTACAACGTGCTCAGGTACCTCAAAGTCGATATCATCTGTAACCTGTCCGTCGTTTACAGTTATAGCTTTTGCGTCTGCAATGGACTGAGCATCCGGATAGAACACCTGGAAGAAATATGAGCTGTCGGCTGTAAATACCGAGCAAGAGGCATAATAACTTCCGGCTGGCAATTTAACTTTGTACTGGCCGAAAAAATTGGTTGTAGCGAAATAATTCGATCCGGTGGTATCAGTATTTATAAATTCAATTACCGCATGCATAACTGCGAGCATTGAACGGTCGAAATCTACTTTACCGGTTACCCATCCGCCCTGCACGCTTGTGGTATCATGCAGATACAATCGTATATCATGGCTGTCGTCTCCTATTTCGAATTGTTTAATCACAAGAGAAGCATATCCGTTTGCATTGCAGCTCAGCATATACATGCCTCTTCTAACATTTCTAAATGAAAAAGCGCCTGAAGCGTCAGTAGTATCTGAGTAAGAAGCAGAATCATTAATACTCATAAAACTTTTCAGCGTAACAACCGCGCTGTCTATGGGTACCGGCGATGAATCTTCGCCGCCCGCAGCATAAACATGACCTGAAATATTCATAGAGCCGAACATCTGAGCTGATGCCGGGAAATTAATCATGAGAGCGGTAAACAAAAGGACAATAGAAAATCTGAATATATTTTTCATAACACACCTCATTTTTGGTAAATCGATATTAGAGCTATGCCGTTCAGAGTCAAACCTGGTGCCGGAAGTTTATATAAATGGTGTGGAGTGTGAAAAGCCTTGAATTCAGCTCATTTTTGAGGTTTTTTTATATAATATTTTACTTGTCAAGCCGGCGCAATAAACAATTAAACCACACAAACCGCGCAAATTTAGCAGTCAGCGAAAATAATTCGCATTTGCCGTTTTTATTGATAATGATGATTTCATACAAAAAAATATTCCTCCTATGAAGTCGAAGACATCAAAAATTAGCAGCAGCCATTATGAGTACAGGCAAATAAGAAAGGAGAAATTTTACCTCACCCGAAGTTTATAAAGTTCTAATACGTTTAACATCATGCGGGTAATGAAATTCAATAGCGAATATAAATCCTGATAGTGCGGAAATATTCTAATCCTTAGAAAAAATTTTTCATTATTGGGAAAAAAAAAGGATTCGTTACTTATAAACTCCGATTTGGTCTATCATTCGTTGAAAAAAGAAGATGTAAAAACAGCAAATAATGGCACACTTTATGGTAAAACATGGGCTGTATGATTAATTCAGTAGAAATATTCATTAAATATGCACCAGGGGAATGAAAAAAGAGCTCTGATGTTCGAACCAAATAATACAATAAACGGATGCGGCAGCAGGCCGCGAAAATTTCTTAACCGGAACTGTCGATTCTTCTCCTATGCATATCTAAAATCTTCAAAACAAAATACTTTTTTAAAAACCTTCATAAAAGATATTTTATATCTCTAGGAGAACAAATGAAAATTCGGTTAGAAGAGGCGCTCGATTATCACAGTCAGGGAAGACGCGGAAAGATCGAGGTTATACCGACTAAACCGTGTTTAACGTCCAGAGACTTATCTCTGGCGTATTCGCCCGGCGTTGCAGAACCGTGCCGAGTAATTGCAAAGAATGAAGACGAAGTTTACAAATACACAGCCAAAGGAAATTTAGTTGCGGTTATTTCGAACGGAACCGCTGTTTTGGGATTAGGCAATATAGGACCTTCGGCCGGCAAGCCGGTTATGGAGGGAAAGGGAGTTCTGTTCAAAAGATTTGCCGATATTGATGTTTTTGATATTGAGCTTAAAAGTTTGGATCCGAAAGAAATTATTAGGGCCGTGCAGCTGTTGGAGCCGACTTTCGGCGGAATAAATCTGGAAGATATAAAAGCTCCCGAATGTTTCGAAATAGAGGAAACATTAAAGGAGACAATGAACATACCTGTATTCCACGACGATCAGCACGGAACTGCTATAATCTCCTGCGCAGCGCTTATAAACGCAGTTGAGATTGCCGGCAAAAAGCTTTCCGAAGTTAAGATAGTTGTTAACGGCGCCGGCGCTTCCGCTATATCGTGCTGCAAATTATACGTTCGTGCGGGAGTTAAAAGAGAAAACATAACGATGTTTGACTCAAAGGGCTGTTTGAATAAAAAGCGCACCGATCTAAATAAATACAAAATGGAGTTTGCGCAGGAGCGTGAATGCGGTACTTTAGCCGACGGAATGAAAGGCGCTGATGTATTTGTCGGATTATCTGTCGGCGGTGTAGTGTCAAAGGAAATGGTTAAAGCGATGGCTCCAAATGCTATAGTATTTGCGATGGCCAATCCGGATCCGGAAATAACTTATGACGATGCCACTTCTGTAAGGGATGATCTTATTATGGCTACCGGAAGAAGCGACTATCCGAACCAGGTTAACAACGTACTCGGATTTCCGTTCATATTCAGGGGCGCGCTCGATGTAAGAGCTACGAATATTAATGAAGAAATGAAGATGGCTGCCGTAAAGGCTCTTGCCGAACTGGCCAGAAAAAAAGTGCCGGAGATGGTTATCAGCGCATACGGCGGAGAAGATTTTGAATTCGGCAAGAATTATATAATTCCCAAGCCTTTCGATCCTAGGGTACTGTGGCACGTTGCTCCAGCAGTAGCAAAAGCCGCAATTGAAACAGGAGTTGCGCGCATAAAGATTGAGGACTGGGATGCTTATGAAGAAGAATTAAAAGAAAGACTGGGACTTTCTAAAGAAATTATCCGCGTTATGATACATAAAGCCCAGAAATCGCCGAAGCGCGTTGTTTATCCCGAAGGCGAGGAAGAAAAGATAATCAGGGCGGCGCATGTGGCTTACAACGACGAGCTGGCCAAACCAGTTCTGCTCGGCAATGAAAAGAAGATAAAGGAGATGATCGATAATCTCGGCTACGATCAGAATGAGTTTGAACTTCACGATCCTGAAGTATGCCCCAAATGCGAAGAATACGCCCGGTTGTTCTATAATAAGAGACAGCGCAAAGGAGCGACTCTAAAAGAAGCCCATGAGCTGATGAAGAATCCGGTTTACTACGGTTCTATGATGGTTGATTCGGGCGAAGCTGACGCATTGATAAGCGGGCTGACGACACACTATCCGATCACAATAAAACCGGCTTTGCAGTGCGTCGGAGTAAAGGAAGGATTTAAGGTTGTCTCCGGTCTTTATATAGTTATTACGCAGAAAGATATTTTCTTCTTCGCAGATACTACTGTAAACGTTAATCCGAATTCGGATGAACTTGCGGAGATTGCCATTAACGCAGCCGATACAGTTCAGGCGTTCGACGTAGTGCCGAAGATAGCTATGCTGTCTTTCAGCAATTTCGGAAGCGCGAAGTATCCGGAATCGGTAAAAGTAAAAGAAGCCGTAAAATTA
>JBJKTB010000261.1:0-3370 GCA_046703345.1 Ignavibacteriaceae bacterium | reverse complement strand
ATTATGCAGGGAACTGGTTGAGAAAATCGGCGGAAGAATTTGGGCCGAAAGCCGTGAGGGCGAACGATCGAGATTAAGTTTCACAGTTCCTAGAGCTCTGGCTTAGATTTGATAGTCGGGGAAGTTTATCAGTTAATTACTTCCCTAATAATCTTTGATTTTTTTTTATCTCGTCCCGGTATAAGATAATTGCCGGGTGTCGACTGGCATGGCTAAGGTTTATCTTAGTAATATCTCTTTGTTTAATCGCTCAGGTCCGTAAAGGGAACAATGCATAAAGACCGTATCTTAATAGTAGAAGATGAAAAATCAGTCTCCGACCTGATAAGATCAACTCTTGAAGGATGGGGCTATGATATTATATCAGTAGCTTCAACCGGTGAGAAAGCTATCGAGCTGGCTGAAGCAGGCAACGTCGATTTGGTGCTGATGGATATTATTTTAAACAGCGAGATGACCGGCACTTATGCAGCAGAAATTATTAAGCGCACTCACAACATCCCTATAATCTTCCTTACCTCTTATTTAAATGAATTTATGATCGAGCAGGCGAAGCTGTCCCAGCCTTACGCTTACCTGCTTAAGCCTCATAATGAAAAAGAACTTTACGCCGCAATAGAAATGGCGCTCCACAACAGCCGCAAAGAAAAAACTGCGTATAATCACAAACTCCTTCTGGAGATGGCATATTCCATTAATAAACTTTTTATAAATCCGGGCCGTCAGAATGAAATATTAAAAAAAATCTGCGATACGTTTGTCGCGGGCAGATTGTTCAGCGAAGCGTGGGTTGCTCTTATAAACGATGCCGGCGTTATGCACGATTTCCATTCGGCCGGATTAAACGGCAGATCAAACGATATGCTCTCCTTTTTTAAAGATAAAACTTACGCCGCCAGAATGAACATGATTGCCGGTACTTCAGGCATTGCTGAAATCCCGGAGTCTCAGCTTTATCCCGAAGAATACGGTGGCGCTTCTAACAATAAGCTGCGTAAGGCAGTTATCCTGAGGATGTCTAAGGATGATAGACTCTGTGGATTTATTTGCCTTATCGCCGAATCAGGCCCGCTTAAGGAAAAGGAAATGGAGATCCTCAAGGGCATTACGGACAACATCTGCTATTCCCTTGAAAACATTTCGGCCGAGTTTAAAAACAGCGATAACGAAAAGAAGCTGGAAGCGGCTCTCAAAAAATATCAGATGGTTATTGAAACCGCGGCAGATATTATTTTCACAACCGATATCTACGGAAACTTTACTTATGTGAATAAGGCTGGTTTAAACAATTCAGGTTTTTCAAAAGATGAAATCCTTCATTTAAATTACTTAGATCTGATTCTGCCGGAATACAGAGCGGCGATGAGAAAGTATTTCTTAAAGCAGTTTGCTTCTCGAAAGCCAACTTCGTACATAGAATATCCTTTTCGAACAAAGAGCGATAAAATAATATGGTACGGACAGAATACTTCCCTCCTCTTTGAGGCAAATAACATTACCGGATTTCACTGCATTGCCAGAGATATTACCGAACGTAAAGTTGTAGAGCTGAAACTGTCTGAAAGCGAAAGCCGCTACAGACAGCTTGTTGAAATGTCTCCAGACGCTATTATGGTGTACAGCAGGGGGAAAATTCTTTTTACAAACGAAGCCGGAGTAAAACTTTTCGGAGCGGACTCTCCGGATCGGCTGATAAACAAACCTGTTACTGAGCTGTTTTATCCGGGAGCCATAGACACGGATAAAGCAAGGATCAAACAGATGATGGAGGAAGGCTATAAATTCCCGCTTACCCAGCAGAAGTTCGTGCGCCTCGACGGCAGTATGCTGGATGTTGAGGTTTCGGCGGTGCCTATAACTTTTCATAACCGCCCCGCAGCTCAAGCAATAATTAGAAATATTTCCGGCCGTAAATTTGTTGAAGAGGAATTAAGGAGAAGGCAGAGAGAGGTTTCCACCCTGCTCGATAGCCTCCCCGCTTACGCTTTTTTCAAAGATCATAAAAGCCGTTATGTAATTGTAAATAAAAGCTTCGCCGCTCTGGTCGGAATTCCTCAAGATCAGATAGCAGGAAAGACTGATTACGATCTCTTTCCAAAGGAACAAGCCGAGAAGATTATTCTTGAAGACCGGCTTGTTATTGAAACCGGTAAAGCTGTTAATCCCAGAGAAGACCGGATTGCCGAGAAACATAACGTCCGCACGGTACAGATAAGAAAGGTACCTCTGCTGGATGACAGCGGCAGAACAATAGGACTTATAGGTCTGGCCTTCGATATTACCGAAAGGAAAATTGCGGAAGAAGCGGTAAAAAAATACAGCTCGGAGCTTGAAGAACTTAACGCGAACAAGGATAAATTTTTCTCTATCATTTCTCACGATCTGAAGAGCCCGTTCCAGGGGCTGCTGGGAATTTCTAACGCGCTAATAGACGAATTCGACAGGCTTACGCTTGATGAAATTAAAATGTTCATTACTAATATTTACAGCTCGACCAAAAATCTTTACAATCTTATAGAAAATCTGCTCCAGTGGTCCAGAATTGAAACCGGAAAACTCGAATATAGCCCGGTAAAGCTTAATCTTTACGAAGAGGTTAATTACAGCATAGGCCTTCTTGTAATGAACGCTAAGAAGAAAGATATAATCTTAAGAAATGCAGTAAGCGATAATATCTTTGTGATTTCCGATATGAATATTCTGGCCTCCACCCTGCAGAACCTCATATCCAATGCAATTAAATTCACGCCGGCCGGCGGCATGATTACAGTGAGCGCAGGAATTGAAAAAGATAAAGTCGAGGTTTCTGTTACCGATACAGGCGTTGGAATACCGGAGGGAACTATTAAAAAACTTTTCCGCATAGAATCTCAGGTCAGCACCGAAGGCACTGCAAGGGAAAGCGGAACCGGGCTCGGTCTAATAATATGCAAGGAGCTTTTGGAAAAACAAGGGAACAATATATGGGTAACCAGCAGGATCGGATCAGGTTCTTCTTTTACCTTTACGTTGAATCATTGTGATGAAGATTTGAATTAGATCTATTTATTAATTCATTAAGCAATTACACAGCGAGGTAAACAAATGGCAGGTAATAAAATTTTGATTGTCGAAGACGAAAATATCGTCGCTCTGCATATCAAAAGTATACTCCGCCATCTTAAATACGACATAGTAGGTGTTCTGCACAGCGGAGAGGAAGCCGTTGAATTTATCGAAGCATCAATGCCGGATCTTATTTTGATGGATATCCACTTAGCCGGAGATATGGACGGAATCGAGGCAGTTGAAGCTATTTCTCAAAAACACTCCGCCCCGGTTGTCTATCTTACCGCCTACGCAGACGATAATACTTTAGAGAGAGCTAAGA
>JBJKTB010000260.1:0-12107 GCA_046703345.1 Ignavibacteriaceae bacterium | reverse complement strand
GTTCAAGAAAGCAGAATCATCCCGAAAAATTTTTGAGGTATTTAATGAAATTCTCGGGCCGGATGCGGCGGCAAAGTTCTGGAATAATTTCAGGGATAATTATATCACAGAATCTGACATCAAGTTTATAAAAGAAAGCGGATTCAAATCGGTTAGAGTTCCCTTCGATTACAAGCTGTTTACGAACATCGATTTTTCCGAAGACTGTTCTCATCCAGGTTTTAAGCTGCTTGATGACGTTATTAAGTGGTGCACGAAATATAAAATTTATGTTATACTCGATATGCACATAGCGCCGGGCGGGCAGACTGGAGCCAATATCGACGACAGCTGGGGCTATCCTTATCTGTATGGAAGTCCTGAGAGCCGGGAGCTTACAGTAAAAATTTGGAAGGAGATTGCGGCGCGATACAAAAACGAGAGATACGTTCTGGGATACGATCTGCTTAACGAGCCGATCGCTCCGTATTTTGATACCGAGAAATTAAACTCGCTGCTCGAGCCGCTGTATATCAGAATTACAAAAGCGATAAGACATGTTGATAGAAACCATATTGTTATACTCGGCGGAGCGCAATGGGATTCCAATTTTAAAATATTCGGAAAGCCGTTCGATTCAAAGCTTGTCTACACCTTTCACAAATACTGGAGCGACACAACGCAATCGGTGATCCAGGAATACATTGATTTCAGAGACAAGTATAACGTTCCGATCTGGCTGGGCGAGTCGGGCGAAAACACAATGCAGTGGATTGATTCTTTCAGAAGACTGCTCGAGAAGAACGATATAGGCTGGTGTTTCTGGACTTACAAACGCCTCGATACCGACAGAAGTATTTTATCAATTAATGAACCGGCCGGTTATAAATCGATAATAGATTTCGCGGATTCAAACAGGCAGACCTTTGAAGAGCTCAGGAAAGCTTTACCTGAAATAAAAAATTCTTCTGAAACCGCAGCGGAATATCTAGATAATATTAAATTCAAGAACTGCAGAATAAATGAAAATTATCTGAATGCGCTCGGTTTGAGCGGCAAATAACGATTACAAAAATAATTGCTCCATCTAATAGTAAAAATTTTCGGGAGAAGAAAATGAGAATAACTTACTTTTTTATTCTATTGATTTCCGCCGCGCTGATTTCGGCCGATGGATTCGCGCAGGAAAAGGAAGCACCTTACAAAAATCCGAAGCTTCCGGTTGCGCAGAGAGTAAGCGATCTATTAAGCAGGCTAACGCTCAATCAAAAACTCGAACTTCTCGGCGGTACCGGATTTGCGACAAAGCCGGATCCGGTTCTTGGAATTCCGGAGCTCCGAATGTCGGACGGTCCGCTCGGAGTTAGATGGAATAAATCAACCGCGTTCCCGGCAGGAATCTGCATGGCTTCAACATGGGATACTTCGCTTATAAGCGAAGTAGGAAAATCCATCGGTGAGGAATTGAAAGGCAAAGGGCGCGACGTAATTCTGGGCCCTTGTGTTAACATAGCCAGAGTTCCGATGGGCGGAAGAAATTTTGAAAGCTTCGGAGAAGATCCCTATCTGGATTCCAGGATGGCAGTAAGCTATATTGAAGGAGTGCAGAGTGAAGGAGTTGCAGCAACCGTTAAACACTTCGCGGCGAACAATCAGGAATTCGAGCGGATGTTCACCGACGTGAGAGTAAGCGAAAGAGCTCTCAACGAAATATATCTTCCTGCATTCAAAGCGGCTGTAAAAGAAGCCGGAGTGCTCTGCGTTATGGCTGCTTACAATAAAGTTAACGGAGCTTACTGCAGCGAAAACCATTACCTCCTTAATCAGAAATTAAAAGATGACTGGGGCTTCAATGGATTGGTTATGTCTGACTGGGGCGCGGTGCACAGCACTATTCCTACGGCTCAGGACGGACTCGATCTTGAAATGCCTTTCGGCGAATATCTAAATCCGAAAACTTTAACTGATGCCGTCAATTCGGGCCAAGTTGACATCAAGACAATTGATGACAAGATCAGCAGAATATTCACAGTAATGTTTAAGCTGGGTTTGTTCGAGCATCAGTTTTCGCCTGATCCTGATTTGGTAAATACTAAACAGCATCAGCTGGCGGCATATAAAACCGCTGTAGAGGGAATTGTTCTGCTTAAAAATAATAACAACGCTCTGCCGTTAAACTTAAAATCATTAAAATCTATTGCCGTTATCGGGCCTAATGCGGCAGAAGCAAGAACCGGAGGAGGCGGAAGCTCGATGGTATCGCCGGTTTATTCAGTTAGCCCCCTTCAGGCGTTAAAGAATAAACTTCCCGAGAGCGTTAAAATAAATTTCGCACAAGGTATTATGCTTAACGGCGATGCTAATCCGATCGACGCGAAGTATTTCTTTCTCGAAGGCAAACAAGAGCACGGACTTTACGCCGAATACTTCACAAATAAAAATCTGGAAGGAAAGCCTGAGGTAACTAAAGTTGACCAACAGATCAACTTTAACTGGGGCGGCGGTTCCCCGTTCCCGAATTTTCCGAAAGATAATTTTTCCGTAAGATGGACCGGAGAACTCCACGCTCCCGGAACGGGAGATTACCTGATCGATGTTGTAAGCGATGACGGAGTAAGGCTGTACATCGACGGGGAACTTGTAATCGACGACTGGAAAGACCACGCGGCACAGTCTAATACTTATAAGATTCATTTTAGGAAAAATAAAATCTACAAAATAAAACTTGAATACTTCGAAAACAGCGGCGACGCGCTTGTTAAAATGGGATGGCGCACTCCCAACGATAAATTGATGAACAGTGCGATCGCGGCCGCAAAAGAATCGGATGCGGCAATATTATTTGTCGGCGACAGCTACAATGTTGAGAGCGAAGGCTTTGACAGACCCAACTTAAGGCTGCCGGACGGGCAGGATGAATTAATAGAAAAAGTGGCCGCCGCAAATAAAAATACAATTGTTGTATTAACATCAGGTTCTCCCGTTCTGATGAACGCTTGGCTAAATAAAGTTAACGCGGTGGTTGAAAACTGGTTCGGAGGTGATGAAACAGGTAATGCTATAGCTGATGTTCTTACAGGCAAGCATAATCCTTCGGGAAAGCTGCCCGTTACTTTTCCGAAGAAATGGGAAGACTGCTCAGCGTATAAAACTTACCATAAAGAAGACAGCGTTTCGGTTTACGGCGACGGAATTTTTGTAGGCTATAGACACTTCGATAAATATAATATCGAACCTCTGTTCCCCTTCGGCTACGGGCTGACATACACAACTTTCAATTTCAGCAGCATAAAAGTCGAACCTTCAAACGGAAAATTTTTGGTTTTGTTCGATGTTGAAAATACCGGAAAGGTAAAAGGTACCGAAGTTCCGCAGCTATATATTCATGCTGTTGATCCTCCGGTTGAAATGGCACCCAAACAATTAAAGCGTTTCGACCGTGTGGTGCTTAACCCGGGTGAAAAAAAGTCGGTAAGATTTGAACTTAACGACAGCGACTTCACATATTACAACGCGATGAAGCACATGTGGCAGGTAAGTCCCGGCGAGTACGAACTGCTTATCGGCTCTTCATCACGAGATATAAAACTTAAAGATAAAATTACCTTGAAGTAAATATGATTTAGTTCGTAAAATTAAGCCGAACAAAATAATCATTTTTAAGCGGGCTGCGGTTTAAGCCTTAGCCCGTCTATTAAAATTCAGAGATTTAGATTTTGTAATTTCCCAGAAATTCTAAACAATCATTGTACCGGATAATTTAATGATCAAAAGATTTCAGTTTCTGCTTTCAACACTTATAATACTCACGCTAACAGTCAGCGCCCAGGATATAAATAAGACTGTCGCGAAAGCCGGCGATATGAAAATAAGTCAGCGCGAATTTAAATTAAGATACGAGCTGGTTCCGCACTACTCGCGCGATGAATCTAACGAGGACTCGTCCAAGCATGATCTCATATATTCTTTGATTGCCGAAAAGCTGCTTGCTCAGGAAGCGGAAAGATTGGGATACGATACTTTATCTTACTATAAAAATTCTGTCGAGCAGATGAAGGACCTTTATGTGCGCGACGCTCTTTACAGAAAGGAAGTAGACAGCAAAGTAAACATAACATCCGGTGAAATTCAAAAAGCCCTCGACCGCTACTCGCAGTCGCTTCAGGTAAGAATAATTTCCGCGCCCGATTCCGAGCAGATATTTCAATATTATGGAGAGCTAAAGAACGGGGCTTCGTTTGATTCGATTGAGCAGATATCGGATCCGGTAGAATACGACTCAAACAAGACTCCGATCAAAATTACTTACGGCCAGATGCAGGATGATTATGTTGAGGATACGCTTTACAGCCTGAAGGTCGGGCATTTTTCTTCTCCCGTAAGAACGCGCGGAGGCTGGTTTATCTTTAAGCTGGTCGGTGTAATAAACAGAATTCCGCCAAACGCCAAAGATCCTGATTACGATAAATCCATAATGCAGGTGCTCCGCCTGCGCAAGTCGCGCGTAATCGGTTTGAAATACCTGAACAATTTTTATAAAAGTAAGGAGGCAACGGTTGACAGTGTTTTGTTCTTAAAACTTGCCGGGAAGATATCGTCAATCCTCACTGATAAGATGAAGCATCATAACTTCGGCACGGGAAATATGCTCTTCCTTGATGAAGGAAACATCATGAGTATTATCCGCGATTTCGGATCTGAAATAGTGAATGAAGATATAGTGCATATAAAGAAGCATCCAATAAAACTTAAGGAATATTTATACAGCCTTGTGGAGTATCCGCTGCTTATAAAGGAGCCATCGCTCAGATACACAGCCTACGCGCTGATGGACAATCTTAATAAATACATTCAGTATAAATTTCTTGCAGAAGAGGGACTGAAACAGAATCTTCAAAACAGTCCCGAGCTTAAAGAGGATTTAAGCATTTGGAAGGATGATTATCTGGCAAAAATGCTGAAGAACAGTATTAGGGATTCGGTGCATGTTACAGATTCGGAAGTTAAGGACTCTTATTTAACCAACAATGAATCTGAGCAGGTTGACATACTTGAAATACTGAACAGCAATCTTGAAGTTATAGAAAACGTTTTCAAGGGACTTGAAGCAGGCGCGGATTTTCGATCTCTTGCATCCAGGTACACGCAGCGAAGCTGGACGAAAGACCGGGGCGGAGAGTTCGGCTATTTCCCTGTCAATTCGTTCGGCGAGATAGGAAAAGCCGCCGCAAGAATGAAGCTCAACCAGGTTTACGGCCCTATAAAAACCGACAGCGGATATTCTGTTATCAAACTTATCGGAAGAAGATTCGAAAAAACAAAAAGCGATGAAAATTTCGACTCGCTGAAAACCCAGTTAAGATATTCGCTTCTTGAGAAGAAGTTCAACGAAAAATTTAATAAGTACATAGCGGGACTGGCGGAAAAATATAAATTCTCGGTAAACGAAAGACTGCTTAAGGATACGAAAGTTCTGGATATCCCGATGTTTACTTATAAGTTTATCGGATTCGGAGGAAGAATCGCCGCTATGCCTTTTCTCGGTTCGTGGTATAACTGGGTGAATTATCTGGGTAATAAATCGAATATCGTTCCTTAGTAATTCAAAATTTTTTATTTATCTAATAAGCCGCTTTTATCATTTTGATAACTGCGGTTTCTTTTTTATACTTTTTAAGGCATTCATCTTTGTTGCATGAATTTTGCTTGTTTAGCATTTATTTCAACAAAATTAACGACGGATTCTAAAATGAAATTTTTATTTACCGTTTTCTTTTTTTCGTTAATGTTAATTACTGAAGTTTTTCCGCAGGGATATAAACTTGTCTGGTCGGATGAATTCAACGATACTACGCTCGATCTCTCCAAATGGAGTTATGATCTGGGAAACGGATCCAACGGATGGGGAAACGGCGAATGGGAATATTACACAAACAGAGAGCAAAACTGTTCGGAACGCGACAGCGTACTAACAATAACGGCTCTTAAAGAAAGCTTCAGCGGATTCAACTACACATCGGCAAGAATAAAAACCCAGAATAAATTTTCATTCAGGTACGGGAAAATTGAAGCCAGAATCAAGCTCCCGTACGGAAGAGGAATGTGGCCAGCATTCTGGCTGCTCGGAGAAAATATAGTTTCTGTCGGATGGCCTGCTTGCGGCGAAAACGATATAATGGAAATGGTAGGCGGCAGCGGAAAAAACGGCAACACGCAGCTTAGCGATGCCACTGTTTACGGAACCGCTCACTGGTCTAACAACGGTGTGCACGCGCAGTACGGAAATTCTTTTAGTCTTCCTTCGGGCAAGTTCGCGGACGGCTATCATATTTTCTCGGTTGTCTGGGATAAAACAAAAATAGTCTGGTATGTTGACGGCACGGCGTACAACACTATTGATATAACTCCGGCGGCTTTAAGCGCATTTCAAAATAAATTTTTCATCATATTAAATTTAGCCGTAGGCGGATCGTGGCCGGGTTATCCCGATAACTCAACGGTTTTTCCTCAAACCATGAAAATAGATTATGTAAGAGTATATCAGGATACAACTGCTTTCCCTTCGGTCTCTATTATTTCGCCTCAGGATAATGCCGATTTTACTTCCGGATCAGATATAACTCTTACGGCGAACGCGGCAACAAGTAACGGTACGATAAACAAAGTTGAGTTTTACCAGGAGGGTGAGAAGATAGGTGAAAGTTTTATAAGTCCTTACAGCATGACTTGGAATAATGTGCAGTCAGGAAATTACAAAGTAACATGCGTTGCATACACAAGTACCGGACTCACGTCTCTATCCGACACTTTGAATATTAATGTGGGAAGCGGCGCGCCGACTTCTCCTTACGGCGGAACTCCGGCTCAAATCCCCGGTACAATAGAAGCGGAGAATTACGATCTGGGCGGGCAGGGAAACGCTTACAATGATTCCGATCCTACCAATAACGGCGGACTTTACAGACCTGCCGACGGCGTTGATATTGAAGGCTGCACCGACTTTGGAGGCGGATATGATATAGGCTGGACCCAAAGCGGCGAATGGCTGCTTTACACAGTTAACGTAGCCGACAGCGGTACATACCAAATCGGCGCTAGAGTTTCCTCAGCGTCAGGAGGCGGATCACTGCATTTTGAAATTGACGGCACGGATGTTACCGGAACTATGAGTGTTCCGAACACCGTCGGCTGGCAGACTTGGACAACGGTACAGTCAAAAGATATTAACCTTACTACCGGTCTTCACAAATTAAAAATGTTCGTAAACTCGGCAGGTTTTAACCTAAACAAGATTGAAATTTATTCCCCAGGTGCCCAGCCTTCAATAAATATGTTATTCCCTAACGGCGGCGAAGTATTTACGCCTGACAGTATAGTTTCGATAAAATGGAAAAGCATAAAGGTTGACCAGGTTATCATCGGTTTCTCTACAAACGGCGGAACGACATGGTCATTGGTCCAGAGCGGCGTCGATTCCAAGTTCGGAGTTTACAGGTGGAAAGTGCCGGCGGTTTCGTCATCAAACTGCAGCATAAAAGTAGTGGATAAAGATGATCTCTCAATTCTCGACACAACCGGCTCATCTTTCGCAATCGGGACGGTAAATTCGGTGAAACAAAATTCTTCATCTCCGGAAGGATTTATACTTGAACAGAATTATCCGAACCCGTTTAACCCCTCAACGGTTATAAGCTATCGATTGCCGGTAAGCAGCAGCGTAACTTTAAAGATATACGATTTCCTCGGAAATGAGGTAGCGACTTTGGTTAACGGAGTTCAACCGGCGGGAAATCACAGCATTGTTTTCGATTCAAGCGAAACTTTTAATCACGGTCATCTGTCGAGCGGAGTATATTATTACAGACTTCAGGCAGGCAGTTTCAACTCGGTAAAAAAACTTGTGCTTCTTAAATAGAGTGAAAAAAATAAACGTTCGTGTTTTAATCTGGGAACTATTTTCTAGTGTCCGGCAGATTAAGGCGCTTGCATTATTATTTTTCATGCTCAAGATATTGAATTTGTTTTCAGTCAATTAATTTTTTGTCCCGGATTTGTATACCGGGCAGATCAATTTTTATTCGTTCAGTTTTTTCGATAAACAAATCTTTTTAAAATTTGTTAATCACCATTCACCAACCGCCGCTATGATAAGAAGAAATAGCCCCGGAGAGTCTATGGTAAAGCAATAACTTTATTATCAAATTGATAATACCTTTTTATAAAATAATAAAAATCTACTTACAGCCTTTACATGGAGTATGATTTTTGTTCATATTCAACATGTTTGAAGGATTAATATAATCTCCGGATCAAGTTTCTACAGGCATAAAATTTGATCACAAGTATTGAAGTTGGGGGAACATTGAACATTTCAAATTCAAATGATATACAAATTAATAGCATTGGTGAGAGAAAGTTTTGAATATGGGAAAACAATCTGTAACACTCGGAATCGATATAGGCGGAACTAACACGGCGTTAGGTTTCGTTGATAAAAACGGGAAATGCTATTTAGAAGATTCGATACCTACACACGGAAAAGAACCGGCCGAAAATCTTTTTACAAGACTTAGTGAAAAAATAAACGAAATGTATTCGGGCATATCCGACAGATATTCGCTTGAGGGAATCGGTATAGGCGCTCCAAATGCTAATTACTATAAGGGCACGGTTGAAAATCCTCCAAATTTAAGCTGGGAAGTTGTGAATATTGTAGACCTCATGCATAAGTATTTCGATCTTCCTGTGGCAGTAACAAACGACGCGAACGCGGCAGCTATCGGCGAGATGGTATTCGGAGCTGCAAAAGGACTGAAAGATTTTATCGTTATTACGCTGGGAACCGGTTTGGGAAGCGGAATAGTGGTAAACGGCGAGCTTGTTTACGGCGCCGACGGATTTGCCGGGGAGATCGGTCATACAATTTATGATTTTAACGGAAGAAGCTGCGGTTGCGGCAGAAAAGGATGCCTGGAAACCTATGCTTCGGCTAGCGGGATAAGAAGAACAGTTAAAGAGCTGCTTGAAAAATCGGACGAAGAAAGCGAACTTCGGAAAATTAATTACGACGATCTTACTTCCAAACATATTTTCGATGCAGCTAAAAGGAATGACAAAATTGCTCTTGAAGCTTTTGAATTCACAGGAATGGTTCTTGGAAGAAAACTAGCAGACTCGGTCGCACATACCAGTCCAAATGCGATTATATTATTCGGGGGATTGGCGGCGGCGGGCGATTTAATCTTTAATCCTACAAAGCGCCATATGGAAGAGAACATGCTTAACATCTTTAAAAATAAAGTTAAGCTTATTCCGTCGGGGCTGCCGGCTGGAAATTCTGCTGTGCTGGGTGCAAGTGCGCTTATCTGGAACGAGCTTGATAAAATCCGATAGTATTAAATTTAATTATGGACTTCATATGAAATCTACTTATAAAGTTATAACATCACTCGTACTAATTTTATTTACAACATTATTATTAGGATTCGCGGGCGGCGGATCCGGAAAAATGCAAATGAAAACCGAAGAAGTTATAAAGGACAAAGTTGATTCTCTCATGGCTTTGATGACTTTGGATGAGAAGATCGGCCAGATGACTCAAGTGGACATACTGGCGCTTAAAGATCCGAACGATATCGCTAAGTACGCGTTAGGTTCAATTCTGTGCGGAGGCAATTCCGAGATTGATGACGAAACTGCAGCCGGCTGGGCCAATTACTACGACATGCTTCAATCGCATGCTTTGAAATCAAGATTAAAGATTCCGATAATATACGGTGTAGACGCTGTACACGGACACAACAATGTTCTTGGCGCAGTTATTTTTCCACACAACATCGGTATGGGCTGCACAAACGATCCGGCGCTGATTGAGAAAGCCGCTAGAGTTACAGCCGATGAAATTGCCGGCACGGGGATGGATTGGGATTTCGCTCCGTGCGTTGCAGTCGCACGCAATATAAAGTGGGGCAGAACTTACGAAAGCTACGGCGAAAATCCGGAGCTCGTTTCCGAATTGGGCGCTGCGTTTGTAAAAGGACTGCAAGGCAAAGAGATGAACGGTCCGACTTCTATTCTTGCATGTGCCAAACATTATCTGGGCGACGGAGGAACAACAGGAGGGAAGGATCAGGGAAATACAGAGTGCAGTGAAAAAGAATTGAGAGCTATTCATCTTCCAGGCTACATAGCTGCCATAAAAGAAAATGTAAAAACAATCATGGTTTCCTACAGCAGCTGGAACGGCGAAAAGATGAGTCAGAATAAATATCTTCTTACAGATGTACTTAAGAACGAACTCGGCTTCAAAGGATTTTTAGTTTCCGACTGGGCTGCGATCGATCAGCTTGGAAAAGATTATAAGGATGATGTTGAAAAATCTATTAACGCCGGTCTGGATATGATTATGATTCCCAACGGCCCGGGGCAGCAAAATAATTATATCGATTTCATCAACGATTTAAAAGAGCTGGTTAAAGAAGGTAAAGTTTCCGAAGAGCGAATAGACGACGCGGTAAGAAGAATACTTACTGTGAAATTTGAAACAGACGTTTTCGAACATCCTTACACTGACAGAAAATATACCGCCGAAGTCGGTTCTAAAGCTCACAGAGAAGTAGCTAGACAGTGCGTCAGAGAATCCGTAGTACTTCTAAAAAACGAAAACAATACTCTGCCTCTTTCTAAATCCATAAAACATCTTCTCGTTGCCGGTAAAAGCGCCGATGATCTCGGCAACCAGTGCGGAGGATGGACCATTAGCTGGCAGGGCAAGAGCGGAGACGTTACGCCAGGCGGAACGACAATCCTTCAGGCGATAAAACAAACCGTCTCTGCCGGTACAAAAGTTACTTACTCGAAAGACGGCAGCGAAACCGAAGGAGCGGAGGCGGCCGTGGTTGTGGTTGGAGAAACTCCTTACGCCGAGATGTTAGGCGATTCAAAAGATCTTGCGCTTTCAAAAGAAGACGAGGCGGTAATCGACAGAATTAAGAGTAAAGGCATTCCGGTTGTTGTTGTTTTAATTTCCGGAAGGCCTATGATTATAAATTCGGCGCTAAAAAGTTCTGATGCGTTTCTGGCCGCATGGCTTCCGGGAACAGAAGGCGAAGGCGTTGCCGATGTACTTTTCGGCGATTATAAACCTTCCGGTAAGCTGTCACAATCGTGGCCAAAGAGCATGGAGCAGATTCCGATTAATTACGGCGACAAAAATTACGATCCGTTATTTCCTTACGGATACGGACTGACATATTAAATTCCGCAGCAGCGGAAAAAATTTTCTGTCTGCACAACTTATGCTGAAACGAATCCCTTTATTACTCCCGAGCGGAGAATGAAGGGATTTTTTATTTTCTTCCCAAAGATACTGGCTCGCACCGGTTCACTTCATTCTTCTTTACTTTACAGACAATTAGTTATATTAATCAATGTTAATATTATTTAGTCATTCATCGGTGCGGGCTGAAATGAAAAGTAATGCTGTAAATCTTTGTCTGATATTATTTAGCTGTTTATTAATTTCTCCGTTACATGTAAATGCTGCGCAGCGGAAAACATTTAACGGCGGTCCGTGGAAAGGAAACGCGATACTGGGAAACGGAAAACTATGCGTGGTGTATTCGGATGACGCCAGGATTACAAAATTAACCGGAGGCAGAGGCATTCAGCATCTTTATTATAAGAATTATACAGCTGATTATGTATCATCGGCTTCATTTTCTGTGTTAGATAAAAACGGCAAATCGTTAAACGGTAAAACATCGACGGGATTAAAAAACTTCTTCACTGCACAAACACAGACCGAACTTGATAAAGGCATTAAACAGTCGGTTGAATGTTATGTCCTTCCCGAAGACGCGGCCGTTATGTCCCTTTCGCTTGAAGGAAAATTATCAGGCTGCTCTCAAGAATACGAACTCAGGTTAAGGAAAACAATCCTTACCGATCAAATAATAAATTTGGTCTCGCTCAGCAAAGATAAGAACAAGGCTCTTGCGGTCTGGTCAAACAAAACTGTTTTGCTTGCCTCCTGCTCAACTCCCGGCTGCTCTGTGACTTTGAAAGATTCAGTAATCTTTTTTTCCGGCAAAATTATTCATAGCAAGAAAGTTAAAATTATAATAGTT
>JBJKTB010000259.1:0-21767 GCA_046703345.1 Ignavibacteriaceae bacterium | reverse complement strand
ATTTTCTTTTCACATTTGAAAGGACAGGCAGACTGCTCAGGCCCGTTTTTTATACCGCATCGGTGGAGAAGATAACCGGATATAATCAGACAGATCTGCTGAGCGACTCCAAGCTGATCCTTAAAATCATTCATCCTGATGATTTTCACGATATAAAAAAGAAATTAAGCGGCTTGATGAAGAGCCGTATTCAGCTCTCTGGCGAATTTGAATTCAGAATTATAAACAAACACGGCAACATTGTCTGGGTAAGAAACAAGGTTAACCTTTCGCGCGACAAGGAAGGACGCATAAACAAGCTGTACGGGCTGGTAAGCGACATCTCTCTCAGGAAGAAAGCCGAAGAGGATCTTACGAAGACAACCGAGAACCTCGTTAAGCTAAACGAGACAAAAGACAGGTTTATCTCTATTATCTCGCACGACCTCCGCACTCCTTTCAGCTCCATTCTGGGATTTACCGACCTGCTGCTAAGCGATTCGGATTTGAGCGATGACGAAAGGAAACAGTACGTCGAGTTTATCCGGGAGTCCTCAAAGTCGATGCTCTCCCTGGTAAATTCGCTGCTCGACTGGACGAGGCTTCAGACCGGAAGAATAAGGTTTGAGCCTGAAAGGATTTCCGCCGGCCGCCTGATTGAAAATTCCTTAACTTCAATGACCGGCGTTTCGATGAAGAAAAACATTGAAATTGTCTCAAGCGTAAAGGACGATGTTTTCATCTTTGCCGACAAGGACCTGGTACTGCAGGTATTTAATAATCTGCTTTCCAACGCAGTAAAGTTTACACGCAACAACGGCACGATAAGAATCTCATCGGTCCCCTCGGTACATACCAGATTTTTGGAATTCTCTGTGAAGGATAACGGCACCGGCATTAAGCCGGAAGACATCCAGAAATTATTCCGCGTCGATATGAAGTACTCTTCCGAAGGAACCGCCGGCGAAAGAGGAACAGGGCTCGGTCTTTCGCTCGTGAAGGAGATCATCGAAAAGCACGGCGGAACTATCTGGGTGGAAAGCGAATACGGGAAAGGCTCTGACTTCAGGTTTACTCTTCCAATAGCTTCGGCCAGCATTCTTCTTGTAGACGACAACAAGACCGACAGGCTGCTTTACTCGAAGATACTGAAAAACATAACTCCGGATTATGAGGTGGAGCCCGCCTCCGACGGCAAGGACGCGCTCGAAAAAATTAAGCTCTCGCCTCCCGCCCTCGTCATAACCGATCATACGATGCCGAGAATGAACGGATTCGACCTCGTAATGGAAATTAAAAAAGCCGATCTTAAAGCGAAGCCTTCTATCATCGTGCTGAGCAGTGATCTCGACAGGCAGACAATTGAAGAGTATAACAGGCTGGGCGTTGAAAACGTTTTTAAGAAACCTGTAAATCTCACCAGCTTTAAACAGGCTGTTGAGAAGGAGCTAAGGAAAGGCATGCTGAGCTGAGTCCTCTGCCCGGCGTAATCCCGGCTCATCATCCTCCGGACCATCGAGCAGTATCCTCCTAAGCATAAAAATTATACTCCGGACCATCGGGCAGCATCCTCCCGGGCATAAATATTATACTCCGGACCATCGGGCAGCATCCTCCCGAGCATAAAAATTATACTCCGGACCATCGGACGGTATCCTCCCGAGGATAAATATTATACTCCGGACCATCGGGCAGTATCCTCCCGAGCATAAGAATCATCCTCCGGACTATCGGGCAGCATCCTCCCGGGCATAAGAATCATCCTCCGGACCATCGGACGGTATCCTCCCGGGCATAAATATTATACTCCGGACCATCGGGCAGCATCCTCCCGAGCATAAGAATCATCCTCCGGACCATCGGGCAGCATCCTCCCGAGCATAAAAATCATCCTCCGGACCATCGGGCAATATCCTCCCGAGCATAAAAATTATCCTCCGGACCATCGGGCAGCATCCTCCCGGGCATAAAAGCCTTACAGCCGTGCATGAATTTCATACAAGCTTGCAATGAGGGCGTGTAAGAATTTAAGCGGGCGCAATTTTCTCCGCGCTGGGCAGAAATATTTTAAATGAAGCGCCCGGTTTGTTGTCGGATCCCAGATGAGAAGGACTTTCCGCGCTTATAGTGCCGTTATGTCTTTCTATTATCTGCTTAACTACCGAAAGACCGAGTCCCGTTCCCTCGTAGCTTTTTTCCTTGATATTTGAAGCCCTGAAAAAGTCGGTGAATATCTTGCCGATATCCTGCTCCGGTATGCCGATGCCGTTGTCGCTTATATTAACTTCAATTCCTCTTTCGAGATCCGTTATCGCTATCTCTACGAGTCCGTTGTTGCCGACGTATTTAACCGCGTTGCCTATCAAATTGGAAAACGCTATTTCCAGCAGAAACTTATCGCCGGATACTGTTCTTCGCTCGGTGCGTCCGTCGATAAAAGTAAGCATAATATGTTTAGCCCTGATGTTGGCCGCCTGTTTTTTAATAGTTGACACAATTATCTCGTGCAGTTCTAAATCTTCAACGGCAACCTCGTCGAGCAGGCGCAGCTTTGAAATCTTAAGCACATCGTTAATCATCTGAATCGCCTCGCCGGAGCGGGTCATCGCCCTTACAAGCCTTTCTTTAACTCTCTCATCCAGAGGCCCGAGAAAGTTTTTAAGAAGAAGATCCAGATAGGAATGAACGGCCGCCATGGGAGTTTTAATTTCGTGCACTATGCCTATGATGTACTGCTGCTTTTCTATCTCTGCGGCGTTTAATTTCCTCAGCGATTCCACAAGCCGCTGTTCCATCCTGTAAAGCTGATGAGCGATCCTGTTAGCCAGAAAAACGCTTATGATTATCATAAAGCAGAAAACAACATCGTATGCAAGTATATAATGAAGATTCTGATAAAGCGGAGAAGTAAGCATCCCGTCCAGCGAATAATGAGGAATCAGGCTGAAATATTCCGCGAATATCATAGCGTTAAACGCCAGCATTACAGCGACTGCAACCGAATAAATCACTATGCCGGGAAGAATGAGACTTCCGATTATCATGTGGAAAACGAAAAGCATGAACAGGGGAGTTTCAATACCGCCTGTAAAATATACTATAAGAAGAAGAGCTGTCAGGTCCACTATCATCTGCAGCAGCGAGAAATGCAGCGGGGTAAACTTTCCTGGTTCGCACTTAAGGAATCGTCTAATCCGGTGGAGAGCAATATTATAAAGAAGTATAGCGGCATTAATAATAAGCAGAGCATTATTCTGCACCGGTGTAAGCTGCAGCTTGAGCAGAAACATCGTCGACAGCCAGAACGCGAACAGCATTGCTGCCGCACCGTAACGCAGTTTTATAAGCCAGAGATTACGCTTCCTTATTGTGTCCCAGTACTCCATGTAGTCGCTGGCCCAGGACGGAACCAAGTTCAACATATTTCCCCTAACTTTATCGTAAAGAACGCGGCCGGCTTAATTTTACCGGCATGCAAATTCTAGTTGAATTAATTATTAACCGGCTTTCAGCCGTTAATTCTTCCCTCCCGCTTTTGGCAGGAGGGAATTTTCTTTACATCAATAAGATAATAATTAAGAGATATATTTGCCTCTCTTGGTGTAATGTGTATGCAGAAGTTTATGAGAAAGCTTGCCGCACGGACCTTCGGTAAGGAACTTATCGTATATGTACTTCACATGCGGATTCTCGTGCGATTTTCTTATAGCCAGAGATTCCTCCTCAGCGTATATCGCCTGAGCGCGCTTCATTCTTATCTCTTCGGTAGTAGGTATCGGCTGCCCGCCGCCGCCCAGACAGCCGCCGGGACAAGCCATTATCTCAACGAAGTGCACGTCGCTGAGTTCGCCTTTGCGAAGCATCTCCATAACTTTCTTTGCGTTCGCTGTGCCGTGAGCTACTACAAACTTCAGTTCCACACCCTCGAGGAATTTATACGCATCGACACAGTTCTCAAGCTTTACCGAAGCCTGCTTAACTCCTTCGAATCCGCGGCACGGTTCGATAACAAGATTTTCGAAGGGAACCGTTCTTCCTGTTACAAGCTCGTAAACCGTACGAAGCGCGGCTTCCATAACTCCGCCCGTTGCGCCGAATATCAGTCCCGCGCCTGACGCCTCGCCGAACGGATCGTCGAAATTAGACTTCGGCATTTCGGGAAGATATATGCCGGCTTCCTTAATCATCTTAGCCATCTCGCGCGTTGTTAAACCGTAATCAACGTCCTTAAATCCCGAGTCGTTCATCTCAGGCCTGTTGCACTCGAATTTCTTGGCGGCGCAGGGCATAAGAGCCACTGTAACTATATCAGCCGGATCGATCCCCGCTTCCTTAGCGTAAAATGTTTTTGTGATTGCTCCGAACATCTGCTGCGGGGATTTCGCGGTGGACAAGTAATCAAGATATTCCGGATAGAAATGCTCTATAAACTTTACCCATCCCGGCGAGCATGATGTAAACTGAGGAAGCTTAACCGAATCGTCTTTATCGACTATGGCTTTTTTAAGTCTGTTAAGTAGCTCGGTGCCTTCCTCCATAATCGTCAGGTCGGCTGTAAAGTTTGTATCGAACACCTTATCAAAACCTATTCTTCTTAACGCGGTATTCATTTCTCCGGTAAAAGAATGCCCGGCCTCTATTCCGAATTCTTCTCCTATAGCGGCGCGCGGAGAGGGCGCTGTTTGAATTATTACATGCTTCTTCGGATCGTCTATTGCCGCCCAGATTTCGTCCGAAGGGTCGTTAGCGCGCAGCGCGCCCGTGGGGCAGCGGTTGATGCACTGACCGCAGTTAATACATATTACGTCGGCAAGAGGCTTGTCGAGGAAAGTGCCTATATGAGTTTCATGCCCCCTGTTTATAGCTTCGAGAACCCCGACTTCCTGCAGATCGATGCATGTTCTTACGCAGCGTTTGCACAGAACGCACTTGCTCATATCCCTCACAACGGAAGCGGAGGATTTATCAACTTCGTAGCGGGGCTTGTCAACATGACCGAAAGTATAGCCGTCGACGCCGTATTCCTTTGCGAGCGACTGCAGCTCGCAGTTGCCGTTTCTGAAGCATGAGTAGCATTCGCCGTAATGTTCGCTTAGAAGAAGATCTATTATATGCCTTCTTGCTTTTCTGACCATCGGCGTGGACGTTCTGATTTTAATAGGCGAAGTAATCGGGAAGGAGCAGGCCGTCTGCAGCGTTCTCATTCCTTCAACGTCAACCACGCATATGCGGCACACGCCGGCGATGCAGAGATCAGGGTGATGGCAGAGTGTAGGGATGTGAATCTGATTTTGGCGGCAGGCTTCGAGTATTGTCGTTCCCAGCGGCACCGACACTTTTTTCTCATTAATCTGCACGGTTACAGTTCCGCCTATCGTAGTTATATCTTCCGGCTTCTCAACTACGTGCGGCTGCTGGCTTACAGGCACTCTTGGATTTTCACGCTTTACCATTGTCCCTCCCTTTTCCGTTTGTCCTGAATATCTCGTCTTTAAAGTTTTCAAGTATAGAAATGAACGAATTAGGGCTCGACTGTCCCAGTCCGCATTTTGAAGCCGCCTGCATCGTTCTGCCGAGTTCTTTCAAGTTGTTTATGTAAGAAAAAGTGTAATCTCCCTTTTCAATTTTATGAATACCTTCAAGAAGTTTTATATTGCCGACGCGGCACGGCGTACACTGCCCGCACGATTCCTCAACGAAAAATTCCATAAAGTTTTTCAGTACCTTCAGCATGTCTCTGTTTTCGTTGAATATCATTATCGATCCTCCGGTAGCGGCGTCTTCGTATGCCAGTACGCGGCCGAACTGCGATTTAGGGATGCAAGTACCGGAGGCGCCGCCGACCTGAACAGCTTTAGAGTTTTTCGCTTCAACCTTATCAAGCAGTTCATTAATACTTGTTCCCCATGGGAATTCGTACACTCCCGGCTTTCCGCAGTCGCCCGAAACCGAAAAGAGCTTTGATCCGGTAGATTTATCGGTACCGTATTTTTTGAACCACTCGCCGCCTTTCATAACTATATGAGAGACGGAGGCAAGTGTTTCAACGTTGTTAACGGCAGTGGGATAACCGAGGTAACCGGTATTAACGGGATAAGGGGGACGGTTTCTCGGCTCTCCTCTGTTTCCCTCAAGCGATTCTATAAGCGCGGTTTCCTCGCCGCACACGTAAGCTCCCGAGCCGAGACGAATGCTTATATCGAAGTCGAATCCTTCCTTCCCGAGAATTTTCACGCCGAGAAGATTATCCTCTCTCATCTTCATCAGATAATTTTCCAGGTACTCAAGCATGTATTCGTATTCGCCGCGAAGGTAGACTATTCCAGTTTTAGCGCCGATTGTATAGCCGCCGACAACCATGCCGTCGAACACAAGCTCCGGGTATTCCATTAAAAGAACTCTATCTTTAAATGTTCCCGGTTCTCCTTCATCAGCGTTACAGACTATAAATTTCTTTTTATCGTTAGCGGCGGCCGAAAGCATCCATTTTGTCGCTGTCGGAAATCCGGCTCCGCCTCTTCCTTTCAGGCCTGAGCCTTTTAGCTCGAACAGTAAGTCTTCCCTGCCCATCTCAATAGCCTTTTTAATCGCGTCTCCTCTTTTATATTCTGAGAAGATCACAGGGCCTTTTCTTTTTTTATTTGATTCGGTTTTAAATTCCATATTGATACCTATTTGATTTCATTCAAAATATTGACTGCCATCTCCGGATCGAGATTAGTATATACTTTCTCGTTAACCAGCATTGCCGGTCCCTTATCGCACATGCCCAGACAGTTGGTAAATTCCAGCGTAATGCGCTTGTCCTTCGTAGTCTCCCCGAATGAAATTCCGAGTTCCCGTTTTACAGCAGCTTCCACTTCGTTCTTGCCGGCCAAATCGCACGAAATAGTTCTGCAGAGTCTTACTATGTTTCTTCCTCTGGGCTCGGAATGAAGGAAGGTGTAGAAAGTAATAACGCTGTACACTTCTACCGGGTGAATATTAAGCAGCCTGGCTATTTCCTGCTGCGCGAAATCTGAAACGTATTTATGTTTCCGCTGCACCGCCTGAAGAATCTGAAGAAGCGCGGATCTGTCGGTTCCGAACTGCTCTGCCAGAGCCTCTATTTCTTCGGAGACGGCGTTCTTTTCCAATACAAGCATATTTACCTCCCTGCCTCTGTATGAAGAAGCTTTTCAACTTTTTCGATAAGCTGTTCCGGCGAGATAGGCTTCTCCACAAACTCGTCAACCGGAACCATCTCGTTTACTCCGAAGTCCATACCGATAGATTTGGAAACTGATGTGTACATGATTATCGGAGTAAATATTTTTTCTTTTCTGAATTTTTGCGCAAGGAAGAAACCGTCGTCCGGCTCATTCATCATTACGTCAAGAATTATTAAATCAGGCTTGTTGTCCATTACGATCTTGTAGCCGTCGTCGGGATTTGTAGCCGTTACAATCTCGTGTCCTTGGGATGTAAGCACCAGACCGCTGGCATCAAGAATATCGGGGTCATCGTCGATGATTGCTATTTTAGCCATGTTGTCCTCTATTATTTATATGTTTTTTATTTCGGATAACTTTAACTCAGTTATTGTCCGTCAAAATTTCTTTTTCTTTAATGCTTATTCCGGCTTCGGTATTCACCGGAAGATATACCGTAAATGCGGTGCCCTTTCCGAACTCGCTCTCAACTTCCACTTTGCCGGCATAAGAATCCACAATTCTCTTAACGATTGAAAGCCCCAGACCCGTGCCGCTGATATCTTTAGTCATCTCATTCTTCGCCCTGAAAAATTCGTGGAAAATCTTTTCTTTTTCCTCCGGCATCAATCCTATTCCTGTATCTTTTATTCTTGCTGCCGCAAATCCGCCCGATGAAAAGATATTTATCTCGATGCTTCCTCCGGGTTTGTTGTATTTCACTGCATTGCTTAAAAGGTTAATAAACAAACGTGTTATTTCTTCCATATCGGCGTTTACAGTGGGAATCGGTTCATCAAGTTCTAATTTCAGATTTAAATTCTGCTTATTAATCTCAAGGCTTAAAAACTCAATTACATTGCGTACAACGGAGCCGAGTTGAATTTCTTTTATTTCGCGAGTTATAGTTTTCATTTCCATTCTCGAAATATCCAGAAGGTCGTTTACCATTTTAAGAACACTGTCGAGCCGCAGCTGCGAACGCTTTAGATAATTTTTTTTCTGTTCTTCGGTAAGGCTTATAGAGCTGTTATCGAGAAGCTGAAGATATCCGTACACGGCTGCCACCGGAGCTTTAAGCTCGTGCGATACCATCGAGACGAACTGCGATTTAAGCTGTTCGAGTTTCTTCATCTCCGTAATGTCTTTCAATACAACAACCACTCCCGCAAGAGAGCCGTCGTGATGCGGCACCGCTGATGCTGCGGCTTCTATAAACAAGTCTGTTGTATTAGATGGTTCGAGACGGGCGGAGTATGTGGTTTTCTCATACTTTCCGGATCGTAAAAATTTATAAATTAATGAAGATATGCCCTCCGGCAGTCTGTCGATTACTTGTTCTTCAATCAGTATATTTTCTACTCCAAGAAATTTCAGAGCGCTCGGATTGAACAAGACAGCCTGGCCTTCTTTATTTACAACCAGCAGCCCGTCGCTTATAGAATTGATGATAGTATTCAAACGCGTTTTTTCGAAGGCAACCTCAAGCAGTCTTTCTTCCCTCTCCTTCTTCCATTTTTCCGATTCGAGCAGAAGCTGCCTTTTGTAAACCGCTTGATTTATTTTCTGAAGAAGTTCATCCGAAGTGAAAGGTTTGGGTATATATCCGAAAGCTCCGTAACTGGTAGATTCAACCGCTGTTTCATAGCTCGCATAGCCGGTGGCAATTATACAAACTGTGTTCGGCCTGGATTTTAGGATTGCCTTCAAAACGGCTATTCCGTCTATGCCGGGCATCTTTAAATCTATAATCGCCGCATCGTACTCGACTGTGGTACCGGCATAAATTCCCTCTTCGCCGTTGGACGCAGTATCGGCTGAATAGCCTTCGCTTTCAAGCAGCCGCTTTGTACCGTCCCTAATACCTTTTTCGTCGTCTATTATTAATATTTTCGGTTTATATTTTTCTCCCATGGCCTTCGAGTTTTTTTATTTGAAAACCCTTTAGAGCAGTAAGAGGCAACCTTTTATTATACCGCGTGCATCGCTGAATATGATTCAAGTTTCTGAACCACTTCCTCTATTATTACAGGCTTATTAATTATCTCGTCGCATTTAATCCATTCTTTTTCTTCTTCAGTAGAAGCGCCGAATTTAAATCCGGTTAAATAAGTAGCGGAAGTGAGAACAAATACCGGAATGTTTTTACCCCTTTCGTGTTTTTTAATTCTGTAACTCAAAATGAAACCGGAATCGTGCTCCTCCATAATAAGATCAATCAGCGCGGCATCCGGCTTTTGCGATTTAAATACTTCCCAGCCCTCAATGCCGCTCCGTGCGGTTGCAACTTCGTATCCTTTTGATTCGAGCAGAATTTTATTTTGTTCAAGAAGATCCGGATCGTCGTCAACAAGAAGTAATTTTTTTATTTCATCGTGTGTCATTTTATGCTCCTTAATTCGAATTTGTATTACAATTTAAAACAGGAAGCTTAACCGAGAAGACGGTTCCGAATCCTTCTTCGCTTTTAAAAAATATTTTACCCCGATGCATCTTAACTATGCCGTAAGAAATAGCGAGCCCTAGCCCTGTTCCCTTCCCTATTTTTTTTGTGGTAAAGAACGGAGTAAAAACGCTGCCGAAATTTTCTTTAGATATTCCGCAGCCGTTATCTTCAACATCTACATTTATCCATTCCTTACCGGGTGAAATTTTTATGTTTATAAATTTTTCCGGCATACTCTCAACAGCCTCGCAGGCATTTGTAACAAGATTTAAAAAGACCTGCTTTAATTGATCGGGGTCCCCGTCAATCGTGCAGTCGCCGTTCTCAGGGACAAGATTTATAACGCAGCCGCAGCCTGTACCGCTTCTTTTAACATTAATAATTATCTCTTCAAACAGTTCTATCAGATTCACCTTTGCCGGATTCAGCTTTCCGCGGCGCGCAAAGTTCAGCAGGTTCGATACAATATTCTTGCATCTGTTTGCTTCATTAATTATGGTGTTCAAATCCTCATCCGCCTGACCGCCGGAATTTAGAACTGATGCCTGCTTCTTAAGAAGAGACGCGTAAATCATTATTGTGCCCAACGGATTGTTTATTTCATGCGCTACTCCTGCGGCAAGCTGACCAATAGACGCAAGTTTTTCCGCGGTCCTCAATTGTTCCTGCGCGCTGCTTAGATCGTCGTACGCCTTCGCCAGCTGATCTATAACGTGAGGCAGGCACATTTCTTTTTCCGCCAGGCCCTTAGCCACCGCCACGGCATAGTCCCTGCAGGTAGAATAACCGCATGCTCCGCAGTTAAGCTCATCCTTCGCCTCGAGCTTGTTTGTCTGGGCCAGTATCTCTTTAATCTTTTCCTCGGTAGGATACGGCCGGCGCTGGCTTTTATTTTTATAGCTTCTCTTAAAATCAAGTTTTCTGCTGTTGTAAAGATTGCTCTTCCAGATCTGCTTATCGGTCGAATGAATCTTTTTCTCTATAAAGTTTATAACCTTTTCCCGTCTCGCATAATAGTTTAAGTTACTGTCGATAGCAGGGCCGCTTATGCAGCCTTCGCAAAAAAGTATGTCAACGAATTTCGCTTTTATTTTATTGGCTGCCAGTCCGTCTATAATTTCGGTTGCATTTTTTTTCCCCTCAACAACAAGGATTTCCTTTTCTAATATGTCGCCTGAGATATTCGCGGTTTTAAGCAGCCCTCCGGCCAGCGGATATGCTTTTCCCATATATGCGTGCGGGGGATCGAATTCACTCTCCTCAAGTTCCCCGATTATTATGCCGTTTTTAAGCATCATATTTTTTATTTCGGAAAAGGTTAGCACTGCGTCGATTACTCCGCTTACTTCTTCATCAGTGAATTCCGATTTCTTGGCTATACACGGGCCGATGAAAACTATCTTGGCTTCACCGTCTGATTCTTCCTTAAGATACCTTCCGAGGGCGATCATGGGCGAAACTACTTTAGCAATACTGTAAATAAGCCCTTCGTGATATTTCTCGATGTAATTGACAACGGCCGGGCATGCGGAGCTTATTACAGTTCCGCTGCTTTCGGAATCAAGCGCATGCAAATAATTATCACTGATCAGATCGGCACCGAAAGCCGTCTCTACAACTTTTGCGAAACCGAGTTTCCTGAGAGCCGTAGGAACTTTCGAATAGTCATCCGGGAATGAGGCGGCAAATGAAGGAGCAACTATAGCAACTGATTCCGGATTTAACAGAACTTCGGCAAGAACTTTTTCCGAGTAGTCAATAATTTGTTTCGCGTTCTGAGAACAGACCTTCACACAATGCCCGCAGGCAATGCATCTTTCCTGGATAACGGCAGCCTGACCGTTAATAACCTTAATTGCCTTTGCCGGGCATTCCCTGATGCACGAGTAGCAGCGCTTGCATCTGTCTGGTATCGTTGAAACTATTTCTCCGGCCATTTTCACATTCACCCTCCGATTTTCGCGGGAGCCGCTCCCCTCAGTGCTCTCCGGGAAAATCGGTTATCATTTTCCCCGTTTTATTTACGCTTTCAATTAGTGTTAAAGCGTTTCTTTCTGTCGAAATATTTTGTATGAAGTATTTTATGAGCTACATGAGAATTAGGTTCGATAAAAAATTCTTTGTAAACTGTTTTCACCGATTCGTTTTCGTGCGACCTTCTGTGCTTCATGCAGCTGTCTATTTGATACAAAGCTTTCATCCTTTTCTGAAGTTTATCAGGTTTCTGATGTATAGGCTGGCCGCCGCCGTTTATACAGCCGCCGGGACAAGCCATTACCTCCACAAAATGATACTTGGATTTTCCCTTTTCTATATCTTCAATAACTTCGCCTATATTTCCTAATCCGTTAACTACGGCTACATTTAATTTTAGGCCTTCTATATCAAGCTCGGCTTCTTTAATTCCGTTTCTTCCTCTTACCGTATTTAACTCTAAATTTTCAAGTTCCTTTCCCGTTAAGCTGAAGAATGCGGTTCTTAACGCTGCCTCCATTACTCCGCCGCTTGTTCCGAAGATCGCGGCGGCGCCGGTCGATTCGCCGAGAGGATTGTCGAAGTTATCCTGCGGCAGATCGCCGAATTCGATTCCGGCCGTCTTAAAGAACCTTACCAGCTCTCTGGTTGTAAGAACCGCATCAACGTCGGGAAGGCTTTCCGTACTCAGCTCGCTGCGGTTCGATTCGTATTTCTTAACCGTGCAGGGCATAATAGATACTACAAAAATATCTTTAGGATTCAGCCCCATCTTCTTAGCGTAATAAGTTTTCAGTACGGCTCCTTCCATTTCATGCGGTGACTTGCAAGAAGATAAATGCTCTAGCATTGAAGGCATGTTCTGCTCGGCGTATTTAATCCATCCGGGGCAGCAGCTTGTAAACATAGGCAGTTTTTTTCCGTTCTTTATTCTGCCTATAAGTTCGGCCGCTTCTTCCATTATTGTAAGATCAGCAGAAAAATTCGTATCGAATACTTTCTTAAAACCGAGTCTTCGCAGTCCGGCAACAATCTGACCTGTAACGTCAGTGCCCAGCGGCATATTGTATTCCTCGCCCAAAGTCGCTCTAACGGCCGGCGCAACCTGCACCACCGTAAATTTATTTCTGTCGTTAAGTGCGTTTGCAACTTCTTTCATGTGACTTTTTTCGCGGAGAGCCGCAGTCGGACAAACAAGGATGCACTGGCCGCACAGTATGCAGTCGCTAATATTTATTCCTTTGTTGTAAGGAGTGGTTACGTTACTAAGGAATCCGCGTTTTGTAAAATCGATAGATCCTATTTTCTGAACTTCATGGCAGACCCTTACGCACCTGCCGCAGAGTATACATTTTGCGGGATCTCTTTCTATAGATGCGCTTGAAATATCTATTGCATGATCTTTCTTTACCCCCACATATCTATGCTCTCTTATACTGTATTTTTCGGAGAGGTCCTGCAGCTCGCAGTTTTTATTTCTGACGCAGACAAGGCAGTCCTGCGGATGATTCTCTATGAGCAATTCAACTATTGTCTTTCTCGCTCTTCTTACCCTTGCCGAGTTCGTGTCTACAACCATACCTTCATAAACAGGGTAGGCACACGAAGGCGTCAATCCCCGTTGTCCTTCAACTTCAACAACACACATCCTGCAGGCTCCGGTTGGTTCCAAGTCCTTTAGATGACAGAGTGTAGGTATGTGAATTCCTACAGATTTAGCGGCCTCGAGAATCGTCATTCCTTCCTCCGCTTTTACCTTAATATTATTTATCGTGAGTTTAACCATTTTTATCTCCGCAAAATCATTCAGTTATTAATTCACAAGTATCGCGTCGAACCTGCAGGATTCAACGCACATGCCGCATTTAATACACTTATCTTCTATTATGTAGTGCGCCTGCGCCTTCTCGCCTATTATTGCTTCCGAAGAACATTTTTTAATGCATACGCCGCAGCCGGTGCAAACGCCGTTGTCTATTGTGTATGTTAGAAGTTCTTTGCATACGCCGGAAGAGCATTTGCGCTCGTAGAGATGTTCTTCGTATTCCTCTCTGAAATATCTGAGGCCGGAAAGGACCGGATTCGGGGCCGACTGGCCGAGCCCGCACAGCGATGTATCTCTAATAACATCCGCAAGCCTTTTAAGATGCACAATCCCCTTAAATCTTAATAGCTGATCCGACTTCAGCGAAGTGTTCTTATAACTTTTAGGAATTCTCTCGATTATTTCAAGCATTCTTTTTGTGCCTTCTCTGCAGGGAACGCACTTTCCGCATGATTCGTTCTGAATAAAAGTCAGAAAGAATTTTGCCACATCAACCATGCAAGTATCTTCGTCCATCACTACAAAACCGCCCGAGCCCATCATCGCTCCTACGCCTTTAAGCGATTCATAATCCACCTCTGCTTCCATAACTCTGCCGGGCAAACACCCTCCCGACGGTCCGCCAATCTGCACGGCTTTGAATTGTTTGCCGCCCGGAATACCTCCGCCGATATCGAATACTACTTCTTCCAGTTTTATTCCCATCGGCACTTCAACAAGCCCGGTGTTATTTATATTTCCGCTGAGTGCAAATACTTTTGTCCCTTTGCTTGATGCGGTACCTACCGAAGCAAAGGTCTTTGATCCTTTAAGAATTATTGATGATATGTTCGCGAAAGTTTCAACATTATTTATTACGGTAGGTTTCTGCCAAAGCCCTGCCTCAACAGGAAAAGGAGGGCGAGGTTTGGGCATTCCTCTTTTACCTTCAATAGACGCTATCAGAGCCGTTTCCTCTCCGCATACGAATGCGCCGGCGCCTTTTTTTATTTTGATGTCGAAGCAGAATCCGCTGTTTAGTATATTGCGGCCCAGCAGTCCGTACTTTCTGCAAGCAACAATCGAATTCTGAAGCCTTTCAATAGCCAGGGGATATTCTGCGCGGCAGTAAATATATCCGTGCGAAGCGCCTATTGCATAAGCGCCAATAAGAATTCCCTCTATAACTTTGAAAGGATCGCTTTCGAGTACTGACCGGTCCATAAATGCGCCCGGATCGCCTTCATCTGCGTTGCATATTATATATTTCACATCGGAAGTTTGTTTAAGAGCCAGTTCCCATTTCTTCCCGGTAGGAAAGCCGCCGCCCCCCCGCCCCCGAAGACCGCTCTCTAAAATCTCTTTCACTACGTCAGCCGGCTTCATAAGTCTTAAAACTTTGTCGAATGCTTTAAATCCGTCCCGGGCAATGTACGCATCAATAGAAACCGGATTAATCAAACCGCAGTTCTTCAGAACTATTTTTAACTGATGCATGAAGAAAGGGACCTCACTTAACGAAGGAATTCCCTCGGAAGACTTTCCGTGCGTTCCCAGCAGTTTCTCTTTAAATATTCCCTTTTCAACTATAGTCTTCTGAATAAGCTTCGGGACAATTTTAGGGGTGACTTCGCAGTAAGAAACTCTATCGCGCCCGGGAAGCTTTATGTCCACAATAACTTCTTTGGCGCAGTAGCCTATACAACCGGTAGCTTCAACGGCGGCTTTAATATTAAGTTTTTGAAGTTCCGCCTTAACCGCCTCCTCAACCTTCTGCGCGCCGGCGGCTAGTCCGCACGTTCCCATTCCTATAAAGATAATAGGATCTTGGTGAGACTTATAAAGAAGATGTTCGTTAAGGGATTTTATTTTTTCTTTACATTCTTCATTGTGATGACACAGCGGTCCTTCCGTGCAGCATCTTACAAAAAGATCGCAGGGTGTTTCGCTGCTGTGCCAGCACTCTTGGCAGCACCTATCTATGAATGTTTTCATGCAATGCTGACCTCCGGCACTATTTCGGTTCCTTTATTCTTCGCAGGCTTACTGAATTTCTTAATGATATTCGGAATATCTTTCACCGTAAGCCTCCCGAAATATTCATCGTTAACGGTTATTACCGGAGCTATGCTGCATGCCCCTATGCAATTAACTACTTCGATTGTAAATTTTTTATCTCTTGTTGTTTCACCTGCTTTTATTCCCAGCGCCGTTTCAAGAGCAAATAAAATATTCGCCGAACTTTTTACATGGCACGCCGTTCCGCGGCAGACCTTGATTACATTTTCGCCGAGCGGGGTTAATCTGAACTGATTATAAAAAGTGGCTACGCCGTAAACCCGGCTCTTGGGAAGCCCTACAAACTCGGCTACTTCGTGAAGTACTGATTCCGGAAGGTAGCCGTAAAGGTTTTGAACGTCTTGAAGCAAAGGTATTAAACTGCTTTTATCATTCAACTCGTAGTTTTTAAAAATATGTGAATGCATTAATTCCTCAATTTGTTCGATTAATCACATTCATATTGAATGCCATAAATCGGGAAAAGGATAATTACTTTAAATGCTTTTTTTAAATGCTAAAATTCATTCCCATGTTTTTTTCCTACTTATGAAAATATTCCTTGTCAAAAAAGATAGTTCATTGATGAATGCTAAAAGTTCGTATTCGGCAAGCACAAAAACTGTTTAAGTCATATTGATGGAGCAGCTGGCATTTTAATTACGGACAGGAAGCAGTTAAAATAATAATAACCTGCCGGCAATACTTTTTATAATAAGTTTATAGTGGATCTTTGAGAGTGCAAATTATCAGCGTCTGGCTATATCAATTATCAGCTAACTTTTTCCCACTGAGCCATGGCTTCGCCGAAAGGCAGAATTGCGCGCGGTATAGCGCCGTGCATATATGATATTAGTACGCCGTAATTAACTATAGGAACATCGACTAAACGGGCTTGTTTTATTCTGGACTGCATAACGCTTCTTGTAAGCATGCAGCCGCCGCAGTGAACAATAAGCTTATAAGTCGAAAGATCCTCGGGAAAGTCGCCTCCGCTTTTAACATCGAGCACGATATTCTTTTTTGTATGATTTCGAAGCCACCGCGGAATTTTAACTCTGCCGATGTCGTCTTCCTGCGCATGGTGAGTACAAGCTTCGGCAATTAAAACTTTATCGCCGTCCTCAAGCGAATCAACGGCTTTAAGAGCGTTTACAAATTCCTGCAGGTCTCCTTTATATCTGGCCATAAGTATTGAAAACGTAGTAAGCTTAACATTTTCCGGAACGTCGGCTGCAACCCGCATAATCGCCTGGCTGTCGGTAACCACAAGATCGGGAGGATTCTTAAGCGAATACAGCGCCGATCTTAATTCCTTGTCTTTCGCAACTATAACAATCGTGTCCTCGTCGAGCGCCTCTCTGATAGTCTGAACCTGAGGCAGTATTAATCTTCCCTTCGGAGCTCCGAGATCAATAGGCACTACTAAAACAACAACATCACCCTGAGAAACAAGATCACCGATGAGAGGCGGCCCCGGATCCTTCGGCAGAAGTCTTACAATTTTGTTCTTTAAATTATCGATACCGACATTTTCCGAGCAGGAAATTTCGAAGTGAAGCGCGCCGAGAAGTTTTATTTCCGAGAGTAAAAGAGGGTTAACACCGTACTCAATCTTATTTACGGCTACAAGATAGGGTACCGATATCTTGGAAACATAGCTGAATAATTCCCATTCTTCAGGCGAAAGTCTTTCGCGTGCATCCAGAACAATTACAGCGAAATCCGCAGTAGACAAAGCTTTGATTGTCTTGTTTATTCTCTTCTCTCCGAGATCGCCAACGTCGTCTATACCGGCTGTATCCACAAGAACAATCGGGCCGAACGGAAGTAGTTCCATTGCTTTCTTAACGGGATCTGTAGTAGTACCCGGAGTTTCGCTTACGATGCAGAGATCCTGCCCCAGAAAGGAATTGACAAGAGAGGACTTGCCGGCATTCCTCCTTCCGACGAAGACAATATGTTTCCTTTCAGAGTTTGGAACGCTGTTCATTTTTTATCCCCATTTCTTTAGCGAGCAGAGTGATCAGTTCTTTTTCTGTAAGCAGTTTTCTGGATTTTAAAATTTCAACAAATGATTTCTTACTTTCCTCTGCCTCTTTCACTATCTTAGCTATCGATTCGTATCCGAAAATATTTATCAGTGAAGCTGCTACTGCCGACGAGTTAACCAGATTATGCCGGCATCTTTCAACATTGGCTTCTATCCCCTAAATACACTTCTCCGAGAGATTAATAACAGCGTCTCTCAGCATTTCAAGCGATTTTAAGAAAAGATGCGCGATAAGCGGAGTAAACGCGTTCAGCTCCAGATTGCCGGAGGAAACAAGATTGGTAATAACTACATCGTGCCCTTTAATAAGCTCGGCAACTTGAATAGCGTTCTCAAGAATAACCGGATTCACTTTCCCGGGCATTATGCTTGAGCCGGCCTGCCTGGCCGGCAGTATTATTTCGCCGATCCCTCCGTGAGGGCCGCTCGACATAAATCTTAGATCATTGCATATCTTTATTATTGACGATGCGCCGGCTTTCACGAGTCCGTGCACCTCTACAAAAACATCAAGGTTCTGCGTGGCGTCAACAAGGTCTTCGGCTTTCGCTACGGGAAGGCCTGTAATTTTTTTAAGCTCTGCGGTTACCGAGAGGACATAATCTTTTGGCGCTGATATATAATTACCTACAGCGGTTCCGCCTAGGTTTACCGATCTTAACCGCTCTTCTCCGTTATACAAACGCCAGCGGTCCCTTGCAATGGCTTGTGCGTACGCCGCGAATTCCTCTCCGAGAGTAATCGCTACCGCATCCTGAAGCTGTGTACGCCCTAACTTTATTACGCCGCTGAACTCTTCTTCTTTTTCCTGAAGCGACCTTTGAAGCCGTGAAAACGGTTCAGTAAGTTCCCTTAATAAATAGATGGAAGCTATTTTTAAAGCGGTTGGATAGGTGTCGTTAGTCGACTGCGACATATTTACATCGTCGATCGGGTGAATAGCGTCATAGTCGCCGTATTTCTTTCCCGTCAACTTTAAAGCCGTGTTAGCGATGATCTCATTTATATTCATGTTCAGGGAAGTACCCGCGCCGCCTTGATAAGGATCGACAATAACTTTATCGTAAATCTCAAACGATTCTTTTTTAAGCGCCGATTCAGTTTCCTGAAGCAGAAGATCCGACGCCTCCTTAATAGGCTTATATTTTTCAGGCGGCAGAATGCCGAGTTTATGGTTCGTTTCGGCAGCCGCGCTCTTAGTAAGCAGATAAGCCCTTACAAGGTGTAAATTTATTCTTTCGTTTGTTATGGGAAAATTATCAAGCGCTCTTAAGGTATGTATACCGTAAACAGCATCTTCCGGCACAGCCAATTTTCCCAGACTATCTTTCTCTTCACGCATAGCTTATTGTACATTTTCATAATATTAGGCAAAAAGTGTTCCAGGTTTTTAACACTTATAGAGATAAAATAGCTTAAGATTTTGCCTCTGTTATATCCAATAGAGGCTATTTTTAGGAAAACACTTCTCTTTTTTTAGAATTTCAGCACTTTCATAGCATACTAACAAATCAAATCAGATTGTATAAAACTGGTATGCTTATTGTAGCTCTCGCACAGGTAAGGGAGAATAACTCAATCCTTTGATTGAATACAATTTCACGAAAAACAGCCTTACATTTACCTATAAATAAAGAATTGCGAGATAAACTGATGCATTTCATAAATGAAGAATATATACACTCGCTTCTGAAAGACGAAAAACTTAACGATGAACTTTTTCAGAAAGACATCTTACAAAAAGCATCCGAAGCCAAAGGACTAACTCTCAGGGAAAGCGCGGCTCTGCTGAACATTTCATCTCCGGACCTGCTTAACGAACTTTACCGCAAAGCAAAGGAAGTAAAAGAGAAGATATACGGCAACCGGCTCGTTCTTTTTGCCCCGCTGTACATTACCAACCTGTGTGTTAATAACTGCTTATACTGCGCCTTCAGAAAGGATAACCGGCAGCTTAAAAGACGTTCCCTCACTCTTGACGAAATCGAAGAAGAAGCCCGATTCCTTGTAAGACAGGGACAGAAGAGGATACTCCTGGTGTGCGGGGAACATCCGAAAAAATCAGCCGTTGAATTTATAGGCGAAGCTATAGAAAGGATATATAATATAGATTACAACGGCAATAATATTAGAAGACTAAACGTAAACGTAGCGCCTCTTTCGCTTGAAGATTTCAAAAGGCTGAAGAGCTACGGTATAGGCACGTACCAGTGCTTCCAGGAAACCTACCATTTCGAAACCTATATGAAAATGCACCCTGACGGCCCGAAGAGAGATTTCTCATGGCGGCTGTTCGCAATGGACAGGGCCCTGCAGGCAGGAATTGACGATGTAGGCATCGGAGCTCTGTTCGGACTGACTGATTACAAGTTTGAGACTCTCGGGCTGCTCAGCCATGCGTTCGATCTGGACTCAAAATACGGCATCGGTCCGCACACAATATCTATCCCCCGTCTTGAGCCCGCTCTTAACGCGCCAGCTGCAGTTGCCCCTCCTTACGCAGTTGACGATATTTCATTTAAAAAATTAATAGCGGTAATTCGTCTGGCTGTTCCTTACACGGGGATGATTTTATCAACCAGAGAGCGGCCGGAACTAAGACGCGAGCTTTTCAACGTAGGCATATCGCAGATAAGCGCAGGAAGCCGGACCGCGCCCGGAAGTTATAAAGAGTCGCAGGAAAGCCTGAACGAACACGAGCTCGAACAATTTCAGCTAGGCGATCACCGCAGCCTTGATGAAGTTGTTAGAGACTGTACATCGCTCGGCTACATGCCCAGCTTCTGCACTGCATGCTATAGATCGCAAAGAACAGGCGACAGATTTATGGAACTCGCCAAGACGGGAGATATTGGAAAGATATGCGTACCGAACGCGCTTTCGACATTTAAAGAGTATCTCAACGACTTCGCTTCCGAAGCGACGAAAGAAACCGCGGCGAAATTCCTGCAAGTTGAGATTAATAAAATTAACGGGGCTACAAGAAAGAAAGTAGATAAGATGATAGAACGCGTTGATGCCGGAGAAAGAGACGTTTATTTCTAAATAAATATTAAATACATGAATCTATACGAGATCTTATATAAAGAAGAATTCGGCAGAGAAGATATTATTTCTCTTCTTCAAATTGAAGACGAGGCTGATCTCCGGCTCATATATAAAAGAGCGGATGAGGTCCGCAGAGAATTCTGCGGCGACGAGGTTCATCTTCGGGGAATAATAGAATTTTCCAATTTCTGCGAGCAGAACTGCGTTTACTGCGGACTGCGCAAAAGCAACGATGATCTGCCCAGATACAGAATGGGATTTGATGAAATAATAAAATGCGCGGAAACCATCAACAAACTCGGCGTTCAAACCGTAGTTCTGCAGTCGGGTGAAGATTTTTTTTATGACTGCGCTTATATTGAGAAAATCATACGGTCAATAAAAAACGCAACCGGCGCAGCAATTACTTTGAGTCTGGGCGAACGTGATTTTACGGAGTACGAAAGATGGAAGTCGGCGGGAGCCGACAGATATCTTCTGAAACACGAAACGGCTAACGAAATTCTTTATTCGTCATATCATCCCGGCGAGCGTTTAAATGACAGACTGGATCATCTGCGTTATTTAAAATCTCTCGGCTTTCAAACCGGAAGCGGCAATTTAATAGGAATGCCGCATCAGGAGCTCGGCGATATCGCGGACGACATCCTCCTATGCAAAGACCTGGAAGCGGATATGGTTTCATTCAGTCCGTTCATCCCTTCTCCCGGCACACCGTATAAAAACATGGCCGGATGCGGAGTTGATCTTGCACTGAAAACTCTGGCAGTGTCACGAATCGTCTTAAAGGACGTTCATATTCCGGCAACTACCGCGCTTGCAAATATTGACGACGAAGGACAGGCAAAGGGACTTAGAGCAGGCGCGAACGTAATAATGCCGAATTTTACGCCGCATGTTTATAAGGAAAAGTATTTGATCTATCCTCACACCAAAAGACTTTCGGATGATTCAGCGGTTCAGTACAATAAGGTTAAATTAATGGTTGAATCTCAGGGAAGGAAGATTTCGGAATCAAAGGGACATTCGTTAAAACGTAAAAGTCAGTTCTTCGCAGAATAAAAAAAATTAAGCCGTCAGATTTAGCTGACGGCTTGTTAAGATTATACAATAAATCAAAAATCTATTTCTTCATAAGAACAAATCCGGTTGAAGGCATTAATTCTATTTTGCCTGATGCGGCGCCGGTCTGTTCGGTGCCGGCATGTTCGGGAC
>JBJKTB010000258.1:0-4598 GCA_046703345.1 Ignavibacteriaceae bacterium | reverse complement strand
TTCATCATCTTTTATATTTAAATACAAAATGATTTATTAAAATAATAACAGTTTATTAAGATGATAACTTAAAAAATGCGGTCTTAATTTAAGAGCGGCGCTTTAAATTTGTACGCCGTAAAATGATTGTAATTTAGGTGCTAATAAAATATCTTTAACAATTTATAAATCTTACTCGAATTAAAATCAGAAAAATATTGGTGCGATATTTGAAATTAGTTAAATTATTTTGAAGCTGATTCCGGAATAAAAAGTGAACAGAAAAAAAACATTCGGTAGTAATACTGTAGGGGCAAGATATCACACTAGTCCGAGTATTTCGGTAAACCGAAAGAAAATATACGGCTGCGGCCGCAATAACGCGGCTTTCTTGTGCATTTTATTTATGATACTATTAGTATTGCCGTTTAACGGCACAAACGGCCAGTCGAGGATTCCATTCGCGGGGAGAAATATATTTATAAGCGGAATGAACGTTGCTTGGGTAAATTTCGCTTCCGATCTCGGTCCTTATCCGATTGATACCTCAAAGTTCGCAGTTATATTTGATACTGTTAGTCTGAACGGCGGCAATATAATGCGTCTCTGGCTTAACACCGACGGAACGAGAACTCCGCAGTACGACGCGTCGGGTAAAGTAACTGGTCCGGGCGTAAACGCAGTTGAAGACCTTAAAACAATTCTAAGTATAGCGCACCGTTACAACATAGGGCTGCAGCTTTGTCTCTGGTCGCACGATATGATGCACAATACCTTATCCCAAACAGTATTGGACAGAAACACTAAATTCTTAACGGATACGTCTTATACAATGGCCTATATAAGGAATGCATTAATTCCAATGGTAGATGCGGCGAGAGGCAATCCCGCAGTGGCAGGATGGGAGGTCTTTAATGAACCTGAGGGATTTTCAGATGAATTCGGCTGGTCGGACAGGGTACATGTACCGATGGCGGACATTGAGAGAGTGATAAATCTAATAGCCGGCGCGATACACAGAGCGGATCCCGAAGCGCTGGTAACGAGCGGAGCCAACTCAATTCAATCTTTAACAGATGTGCAGGTGATGTCTAAAATATCTGCGGCTGAAAGTATTAATTCTCTTTCGGAAGAGCAGAAAGAATCTTTGACAAAGATGTTTAATGCAACACACAGAACCGATTTTACTGTAAGCGGATATATTTCATACCTTATAAAAATTGCGGCGCTGCCTAATGAAAATTATTACAGAGACGACAGGCTGATCGCAGCCGGAGGCGACACAGCCGGTACGCTTGATTACTATAATGTTCATTTTTACGGAAGCCAGGCACAGTCGCCGTTCAATCATCCATTTACAGTATGGCAGTTAAAGAAACCGCTTGTAGTCGGTGAATTTTTTATGCAGGATACGTATGGTGTACCTTATCAAAATTTATACGAACAATTATATTTAACCGGCTACGCCGGCGCGATGTCCTGGCAGTGGTGGGGAGACACTCAAGCAAACGACAACGCAAAGAATCAGAACCACGAGAGAACTCTGGCGTCTTTAAGATACATGTTCGATCATTACAGGAATGACATACTTGTAAAAGCGGTTACCGGCACTATATATTCTTTTACTGCCGACGAAACCACGATAGAAAAAGGGGACAGCACAACATTACGGTGGGATGTCGAATCCGGGTCAGCGGTTACGCTGAACGGTGAGTCAGTGGATACATACGGAAGCATAACGATTTCACCCACCGCGACAACTGTATACACATTGCTTGCCGAGGGCACGGATACCAGTTCTGCCGCAATTATAATTAATGTACTTCCTACCGGGAGGATATTATCATTTAAAGCGCTGCCTTCTAACATCGGATACGGTGAAAGCACTAAACTAATCTGGCAGACGGTAAAAGGCTCATCAGTAACGCTTAACGGAAAACCGGTTAGTTCATCCGACACCCTTATAGTTCACCCGGATACGATTAACCACTATTACACCTTAACAGCTCAGGGAGATATAAGAGATTCGGCAGCAGTGAACGTAACTCTGATGCCCCCCGATCAGGTTGACAGAGCGCTGGGCGGAGCAGTAAGTGTTTCGTCAAACGACACTGCGGCCGACAGCTTCAGCAGACCCGAGAATGTGAATGACGGAAGCATATACACTGTCTGGCAGGCGGCGGCAGGCGGCGGTCAATGGATGCGAATTGACATGGGGGAAAGCATAGAAATTAACAAAATAGTTATTTATTGGGGAAGTCAAGGTTACGCCAGGCAGTATTCAATTCAAACTTCGGACGATCTAAGCTCATGGGAAACCGCAGCCTCCCAATATAACGGAACCGGCGGTACAAACAACGTTGAAACGCTGGAAAACCTTGCCGTATCCGGGAGGTATGTTATAATTCTTCTTCAAGTTCCCGGAGTAAATGCATGTTCGATCAAAGAAATGGAAGTATACGGCAAGCCGGCAGTAACAGGAATTGCTGGGAGTGTTACGAGCGCTCCGGACAATTATTCCTTATCGCAAAATTATCCGAATCCGTTTAATCCCTCTACAACTATTAATTATAATTTGACGTCAAGCGGTATGGTTACTTTAAAAGTATATAATATACTCGGACAGCAAATAGCCGTTCTGGTAAATAAAGAAGAGACAGCGGGACATCACAGCGCCGTCTTCAATTTAAATAGTGCGGTCGGAGGAGTTATATCAAGCGGTGTATATTTTTACCGGCTGAAGGCCGGAGGATTCGTTCAGACTAAGAAGATGATGGTAATTAAATGACAAATCTGATTAATTAAAAAAAATCTTCAGCTTCTATTATTTAAAAGCTTAAAGAAGGTTGCTGAAAACCGTCTGGCCGGCAGCCAGCGACACGAATTATTTTATAAACATTAACGCTCTTCATACCGGAGAAAAAATGCGGAAAATACTAATAATCATCTGCGTCTTCACATCGGCGCTGTTCATTAAATCATGCTCTTCTTTCATTGCAGGCGGGCATCAAGATTTTATAAAAGTAAACGGTACGCAGTTCGAGTTTCGCGGAAAACCATATTATTTTACTGGCGCGAATCTTTGGTACGGATGTTATTTAGGCTCAACCGGCAAGACGGGAGATAGGGCGCGTCTTGTAAGGGAATTAGATGAGTTAAAATCTTTGGGGATCACCAACTTAAGAATATTAGGCGCCTCGGAAGATTCATACATAACAAATTCTCTTAAGCCTGCAATTCAAATAAAGCCGGGAGTTTATGATGAGAACCTGCTTAACGGGCTGGATTTCCTGCTGTCGGAAATGAGGAAGCGGAATATGCATGCGGTAATCTTTCTTAATAACTATTGGGAGTGGACCGGCGGAATGGCGCAGTACAATGACTGGGCAAACGGCGGCGGCGGAGTTGATCCGGAAGAAAATAATTACGGAAAATTTATGGATTACTCGGCTACATTTTATCAGAACGAAAAAGCGAAGGAAATGTATCTTCATTATGTTTATTCTCTCATCAACAGAAAAAATGAAATTACGAACGAGTATTACAAGGATGATCCGACAATTATGGCCTGGGAACTGGCAAACGAACCGCGTCCCGGCAGAAATGCTTACTGGATAGAGGAATTTTACAGATGGATAGACCTAACGGCTCAGTTCATACATAATGTTGATCATAATCATCTTGTTACAACCGGCAGCGAGGGAACGATCGGATGTCTTCAGGATTCTACTAGATTTTTATTGGCACATCAATCAAAATATATAGACTACGCGACTTTTCATCTCTGGCCGAAGAACTGGAGCTGGTTCGACGCGAAAAATATCGCCGGCACTTATCCTGCTACGGAAAGAAAAGCCGTCAATTATATTGACGATCATATTAAATTCGCGCGAGAGCTTAACAAGCCCGTAGTTATGGAGGAATTCGGACTTCCGAGGGACAGTGAAAAATGCGCTCCGGGAACGCCCACTACTGCCAGGGACAGGTACTTTCAAAAAATACTCGGACTGATAGCGGACAGCGCTGCTTCGGATGCGCCTATTGCCGGCACTAATGTATGGGCATGGGGAGGCGAGGGAAGAGGCAGAAACTCTGATAATAAATGGAGACCCGGAGATCCTTTTACCGGCGATCCTCCGCAGGAGCCGCAAGGACTTAATTCGATATTCAATTCGGACACTTCAACACTTAAAATATTTAAAGAAAATTCTAAAAGAATGATTGAATTAAGGGAAACTGAAAAATTTGTAAATAAAAAAATCGCCCTAAAATAAGTTGCTGATGTAGCTTAACCAATTAAATTCTTTTTAAAAAGTTCTCTTGAGTAGTTGATTCGTATCAGAGCGATGCTTTCTAATAAGCATATTTAAACTCCTTCGCGGCTAAAGAAAGAGAAAATAAAAATCAGCCGGCGGATTGAGGTCTATAAATAAAGTAAATAAATATTTTGTACTAATGACACTTGGATTTTTTGCGCATATTCGGAATTATAATCGGAGAGGATGAGACATGAAATCATTTACTATTTATTTAGCAGCATTACTTGTTTCCGGCTTTTGCTTAAGAGCCGAATCGGGTAATTTTGTGGAGCGGCCTAAAGAAGGTACGCAGTATGAGGA
>JBJKTB010000257.1:0-7429 GCA_046703345.1 Ignavibacteriaceae bacterium | reverse complement strand
GTAAAAGCGGGAAAGTATTTCCAATCATTTCTGGCTTCCTCGGTTACTATTGCCGCGATGATCGGATTTGTCGCCATAAGCCTGTTTCCGAGGCTGGTACCGTCAGTAACCGATCTTACGTACAGTTTAACAATATATAACGCCTCGTCGTCTCAAAGAACTCTTACCGCAATGCTGATAATAGCGCTTATCGGAATGCCGATAGTTATCGCTTACACTTACTTCATTTACCGTGTGTTCAAGGGGAAAGTAGTAATATCTAAGGAAAGCTATTAATAATTAGCAGGGGACTTTCTTTTGAAAGTCCCCGTTTTTGCATGCCGCGGTTTTATAACTCCGGCCTGATTTATCTGCGATAAATATATCGACCCAATCAAATCCCTTTTTTATTTGAACCGTGATTTTTATGGTCATAAATAAGTTAATTGCAATCAAATTTTCTTTGGGCTATGTTGTATTTAAAACCTGTAAAAAGGGGGTTTTATGAGCTATAATAATTTGATAGTTTCGATTGAAGATAACGTCGATGATATAGTACGGACCTGGAAAGAGGAAATTACCAAGTCTGAATATATGACAACCTACCGTGAACTACCGGATAAAGCACTTACCGAACGCGGAAAAGCCGTATACAATAATCTAATTCAATGGCTGCAGTCCGGCGCATCAAATAAAGAGATCGAGCAGTATTTCGAGAGGATAGGCGCAGAAAGAAACAGAGAAGGATTTCCGCTTACTGAAGTCGGCTACGCATTATATCTGTCGAAAAAAGTCTTTTGGAGTTTTTCTCTTTGGAAAGAAGAGATTACCGGATTATTCGATACAGGCGAAGCCATAGAATTTATGACCGTGCTAAACAATTATTTTGATCTCGGAAATTTCTATATCATCCGCGGATATTTGAAAGAACTCTTTGCTAAACTCGATGAGTCGCAGAAATTTTCAAAAGAAGAGCTGGAAAGTTATTTTTTGAAGGGTGCATTGTACCGTGAGTCGGCGAAAAAAATTAAAGAAACTCTTTACGGCACAGGAACAAGCATCGGAGTGATACGGTAGAAATGGAAAAGGAGAAAGGACGAAGCCGCCCTTTCTCCTGAGTAATATTTTAGCAGCCTTCTCTTACAGCTTTTGATTTACCGCTTTTCAGTTTTTCAAGAAGTTGCGCCGGAGATGTTTTTTCTCCAGATAACTTTCCGCGCAGTTCAATCAAATTGGAGAGCTGGTTGTCTGATAATTTTGAAGTTATATCGATTCCTATTGGATCCATCAAATATTTCTTTACTTCATAAAAACCGCCGGCAACCGCAAAAGCCCGTGCGTTAACCATTTGTCTGAGAGCCGCAGCGGCCTGCTGAGCATCTTCCGTATTATTACCGTAAACAAGAATAATATCATCCGGATTCCAGGATGACGACTCGAGTTTCTTCAGGCTTTCATTCATTGCTGCCTTAAGGTGAGATTTTGCATACTCGGAAGCATCCCTAACATCGATCCAGTAAGAGTTAGACGGTTTAGAGGAGTAAAATTCGGCAGCTTCATAAGGTGAAACCGTAAACAAGCCAGCGGCGTTGTAATGCTGCTGTTTTAAATTTGTATTTAAAGTAAACGGTTCGCCGATAAAAGAGGAAGTCGGGAACATCGCCATTATTAATGCGGCAATGAAAGCCAGTGAAATTAACGAATGTTTTTTTGACAGCTTAATCATGTTTACCCCAGAATTTAAATTGCAGTTTACGCATTCCAAGGCTTCCGAATACCGCAAGCAGAGTAACCAGCAGAATCGCGAGTCCAAGGTTCACGTTGAACAGCTGATCTAATCTCCAAACGCCGTTTGCGTCCGATAGGTAGAAGTTTTTCCACAGCGGGTATGTATCTCCGAATATAAGGCTTCCGATAAGGAATCCGCCTACAAAAACCATGGCGTCGATCTTACCTGTAACCATAGAAGCTAAAGAAGTGCCCGGACAAAAACCTCCGACCGCCATGCCCACTCCGAAGATCAATCCACCGACGATCATCGGCAGAAGGTTTGTAGGAAGGAAATAAAATTGGTTCAGATTAAGAAGTCCGAGCAGCGATAATCCCCACAGGCCTATTGAAGCCGTAACAATCGCCGTGAACATAACAACGGGAACATCAACGTCTTTCATATAAAAAGCGGCCGCTATTTTTCTAGAGTTCGTGAATCCGGAACGCTGAAGCGCATACCCGAAAAGTATTCCTATGAGCACGGCGAAGATCGAATTAACTCCGCCGGAAATTATTCCGTTTCTAACTAGTGGTCCTATCATATCCATTGTCTCCTAATAAAATAAGCCACGGCAAATCCGCCGATAAAAATTGAAAACATAAATGCCCAGGCACCGACCGATAATTCCGCTCCTCCTACAAGCGCTTGTCCGCTTGTGCAGCCGCGCGCCATTCTAGCGGCGTACCCTACGAGTATGCCGCCCAGCAGTGCGTATCCCAGTCTTCCCTTATCAGAAATATTAGGTCCTCTAAGCACTTCCAGCTTCAAATTGCCGGAAACCTTTCCAGCAATAAAGCTGCCTATCATAATACCTACGGCCATGAAGACCAGATAATCGTTCAAAGGGTTAGCGCCGTTGGCCACATATTTTGAAAAATATTCGCTGGCGTGATTAACAGAGGGCGCGACTATATTCTGTATCCACACCGCAAAGTCAGTCATGGCACCCGAGGCTCCGAGGCCGCGTCCCGAAATATAGAAAGTTAGTATGATGGCGATACCGATCATTATACCGCCGAATATAGGATCCCACAATTTCTTTTTCATAATTGATCTCCTTCCATGCTGTAAACCTTGGCCTGCACAATGTGATCTTTAATGTTTTTGCATTCATCAAGTTCCGGTATATGAATACCGTCTTTCTGCAGCTCTTCTTTAAAGAAAAGGTGTTCTTCATTTTTTATTTCTTTCCACCACTTGTAATGATGGAGGTACGCGTAAAGTTCGTTTACTTTTCCTGTTATCATGGAGAAGAAGGCAGGCCGTTCTTCAGGGAAAAGCGCCGCCATGTAAACATGTACAAACACTCCCGCGAACACCGACATGGTTGCAACAAAGTGGATCATCATAGCCCATTGAATAATATCGGTGGATCCGATATGAAACGCCATAACCGGTCCGGTAATCATCAATGCAACAGTGCTGAAGGCAACCACTACCGCGTAAGCTTTCTGCCCGGCGTTGTAAGTGCCTTGAGGCGGCATTTGATAGTGGCTCAGCTTTCCCATCAGATTTTTTGCTTTAGCGGGAAACCAGTTTATATCGTCTTTGTCTATAGTAAGATCATGCTTGATGAAATCGAGCAGATAATTCTTGTATCCGAAGATTCCGTAAAGGAACAATGTAGTTACCCAGAATACTCCTACAGCAATATGAAAATGAAGCATAGCGCTTTTGGTTCCGAAAATGCCGTTCATCATATCGAGGTACCATTGAGGAGCGAATCTTAAGTAATCGGCTGAAATTAATGCTAAGCCGGTTGTAATCAGCAGGAACCAGGATATTGCGTTAACCCAGTGGAGCGTTACTCCCGCAACTCCGTGTTTTTTCATAACGCGGTTGGCAAGAATTCTTTTCTCTTCGAAAGTTAAATGCCTCGGACCTTGAAGCAGGTCGTGATCTAATCTGATATCTTCGTTTAATTTGCTTGTTCTTTGTCCCATCGTTTACTCCTTCACTTCGCTTTCGCCTTTAAACAATTGAGTTGCAAATGCGCCGAGCTGTCCGAGGAAAGTGCCGCCTATAGCGAGCCAGAAGAGCGGCCGCAGAACCTTAGTCCACATTTTTTGCGGAGTCGGCATATGCGGAACTTTCGGAGGGAATGCCGCTTTAACAACTTGAAAATTATTATGGCTGTCGAGGTAATAAATATTCGGGCCGACATTAACTTTTGACGAAACATTTTGTTCGGCGCCGCTTGCAACATACTTTGAGACTCTCGAATCCGGATCGTCCAGATCTCCGAAAATACGCGCGCCTGCTATACATGTCGCTACGCAGGCGGGGTCTTCGCCGTGAGTTATCCTGTCGACACAGAAATCGCATTTATCTACTTTTTCAATCTCAGGATTTATATATCTCGCTCCGTACGGACAAGCGTCTACGCAGAGGCCGCAGCCGATGCATAAGTTCTTATCAACAACTACGATTCCGTCTTCACGTTTATACGTAGCGCCTGTCGGGCATGCTTTAACGCAAGGCGCATCGTCGCAGTGATTGCATAAACCAACGTAGCTTACTTTTTTAATGTCCGGATATACCCCTTCGGGCCTTAATTGATGCACCCAGTTTCTGTAGTAAGGGACGGGGACGTCGTAATGAGACCGGCACGCTACTTCGCACGCGTGGCACGAAACGCAGCGGTCCATATCTATAACCATTGCATATTTACTCATTGTTACCTCCTAGCATCCTTCCCTTACCGGAGATTCTTTTTTCTTGATTACCCGGTTAAAGGTTCTGGTCTCCGTTTCTTTTTGTTTAACATTTGACACTTTGTTAGAAGTTACTCCTGTAAAGCTTACTTCCACCGTAGGCGCAAGCGGCCGGTCGTCTTGAATAAGTCTGACAAAGTTAACTCTTAGTCCAGTTCCGCCGCTTATCGGATCTACCGTATATTTAGAGATCAGCAGGTTATCGGCAAGTCTTCGTTTTGTGTAATCCAGCAATCCGCGGTCGTTTCCACCGAAGCCGTGAGGCAAGAATACCGCATCGGGCCGCATACCGGGAGTTGTGAGAACTTTTATCTTATCGGTCTTAATGCCGTCCTGATTCTCCACTATTACTTCATCGTCATTCTTCAAGCCCATGCTTGCGGCTATAGTTTCATTTATCCAGAGATGAGGTTCGGAGATAATCGTATTAAGCCAGGGATTGCTCTCTGTTTTACCGTGGGAATGGACAGGCATCATTCCGTATACCAGCCTAAAGTAACCTTCAGGAGGATCGTTAACCGGCTCATATTTCGGCAGAGGATCGAAACCGAGCTGCTTCAGTTCCTTAGAATATAATTGAACTTTTTTATCTTCGGTTTTGAACGAATATTTTTCGCCGGCATCCAGATACGGTTTTGCGGGGAAAGTAATAACACCATCCCGTTTTAATTTAGTGAATGAGATCCCAGAATCGCGGAGCTGATACCGGATAACATCTTCGTATTCTTCGTAAGGAAAATAAGCCGATAGTCCGAGCCGCTTTCCGATCTCTTTTGCGATCCACCAGCCGGGACGCGTATTGTGGACCCTTTTAACAACAGGCTGCCTTAACGCCACATACTGCTCATGCCAGCTGGTAACCGTCATAAGCATATCGTATCTTTCAAGGTAAGTATCTTCCGGAAGAACAACATCGGCGAACCATGTCGGCTTCGTAGGTCTTACGTCTACTACGGCGTAGAAGTCGAGATTATCTATCGCTTTCCTTGTTGCGTTTTCATCGGGAATGCTGTTGAATATATTCTGACCGAAGACCATCCATGATTTTATTGGATAAGGTTTTTGTTCGAGCGTAGCCTTAACAAGTTCTTGAGTTAATCCCTCGCTGTTAGCATAAGGATAACGCGTTCCGGCGCCGTCTACCCGTTCTCTTTTGGGAGAGGGAGCGTCGGGAATATTCAGCGCGTTATACTGAGCGGGGAAGTGAGAGTTCAGGAAGTAGCCGCCCTTCTGTCCCCATATGCCGAGCAGTGCGGATAAAATAGCAATTGCTCTCGCACGCTGTACGTCGTTGCCGTACCAGGCAACATGGCGACCCGGATGTACGAGTACAGCCGGCTTCGCGTCCATCATCGCTTTGGCTGTTTCTCTTATGACGGAGGCTGGAATTTCGGTTATCTTCTCAGCCCACTCGGGAGTTAAATCTTTTACGTGATCTGATAATTCCGCGAATCCGGTTGTTGATGAGCGGACAAAATTTTCGTCGTATCCTTTTTGTTTTATAACTTCGTGTATCCACGCGAGTACCAAAGCGGTATCCGTTCCGGGTTTGATGGGAAGCCACCATTTGGCTTTGCTTGCGGCTGTTGAGAATCGAGGATCGACGGCAATTATCTTAGCTCCGTTGCCTATGCCGTTAGTGAAGTCTATTATTTGTCCGGTATGAATATTCTCGCCAAGTGCGCTTCCTATAAGAGTGATTACTTTAGCGTTTGCAAGATCAAGTCTTTCAGGAGAGCCGATTGATTCTCCGTAAGTTAATTCGTAGCCGACATCTCTGGAGCCTTTGCATTGGGCGAAGGAAGGAGCGGCCGTATTAGGGGATCCCCAGAACCTGTACATGTCGTTTATAAAGTATGCCGAAGCTCCGTGAGAAAACAGAGCATTGGATTCGATTCCGTATTTTTTTGTTACAGCGAGTAATTTTTCGGCGGTGTAATCGAGAGCTTCTTCCCAGCTTACTTCTTTCCATTTCCCGCTGCCTCTCTCGCCGGCCCTTATCATCGGGTTCTTCAATCTGTCTTTTTCATAAAGCAAAGCGACGCCGGCATTACCGCGCGCGCATATCTTCCCCCGGTTGTTCGGATTAAGTGGATTCCCTTCTATACTTACCAGCCTACCGTTATCCACGTTGGCAATAATTCCGCAGCGCCAGAAACACTGTTCGCAAACGGAAGGAATCCTAGCCATTTTCTTCGGATCTTTTTTCTCGGCAGCTTTTGCCTTTGACGGAGCTGCGGATAAACCTACTGCTACCCCCGTACCTACGGTTCCGCTGAGTTTTAAAAAAGATCGCCGTGAGATTTTATTTCCCAAGCATACCTCCAATTAAATTCGACTGCCTGCACCGCAATGCGGCACAATATTTATTTGATAACGACCTTCAGCTTTTCTTTGAGGCTTCCGCACTCGGTGTAGTTTTTATAGACGTCGCATTTCCTGCAGTCGAGATCCGCGCACAAATTATCAGTATGCTTAAAGCTCCAGCAAGGACTGGAATGGGAAACGTAAGCTTCACACTTATCTTTGTCTTTCTTTGAGCATGAAGTTATTTCCCAGCAGGGAATTAGAGAATAGATACTTTTAATGCCTGCTATACTTATTTTGGATTCGTTGATTGCTTTTCGAATGCAGAAGAGACGTTCTATATCGGAATTTGAGTAAAGACGATGGCTAGATTCTTTCTTAAAACGAACAATCAATCCCACTTACTCATACATCCGTAACGTATGAACCGAGATACCTAAAAGTTTTGCTGCCACACTTATCGGGAATAATGGTACTTCCCGTTTCTCAATTATCTCCAAGTCTAATCCTAATTATATAGTGTCACTGTAAATTCAATTTTTGATATTTATAAATATCAAATTCTCTGCCACCGTCAATTATTAGGTTTAATCAATATGACATATATTTTATGCTGATGATGTTTTCATATAAAAGAAAAAACTTATAATTATTCTAT
>JBJKTB010000256.1:0-7150 GCA_046703345.1 Ignavibacteriaceae bacterium | reverse complement strand
TATATTTCAAAAATCAAGTACTTTATTTAGTACCTTAAATAATGAAATAATATAAGGCTGGTATTACTTGAGAAATTAACACCCAAATTAAGCTACTTAAATCACAATTTTTTTGTAACCAAAACTTTCTTTTATCCGGATATACTAAATATGATCACTTGTTTTAGATAAACCATTTACTTTTCAAGCACCTCTCCGGAAATATATACTCCGTCTCCTCATCCTTCATCCAGTCAATCAGTTTTATTATGCCTATGTAATTAAGCGCTGCGCCGAGTAATATCCCGGCAATCCAGCCGGCGGGAGAGACGAGATCATTTCTTATAATAAATGAAAAGAATAATACCGCGAGAGGCAGAAATAAAAAAAGCGACGTAAGCATGCCGGGATTGTAAAATGTCTTTCCTTTAATGTTGAAAAGCGCGGTATGCGCAATAATATTCCCGGCCGATACAAGCATGGTAGCTATACCAAGCCAAATTGCTCTCTCTCCGAGTACCGCCGCAAGAAAATAAAACAGCCAGCCGATAATCACATTAACAATCATTGCCGTGTTCGTGTTTAACGGGTATCTGTCGGGCCTGCTGCTTGAGAAAAGTACCGCGTTTACCATGCCCGGGAAATATCCCGGATAACGGTACTCTTCAAACTGATGAATAAAAAGGGATGCCAGACTTAACCACAGCAGTATTTCTAATGGAGAAGTCTTTACTAGTAATAATACCGCGCAGGTGATTACTGCTGATACCATCCCGGCGTCAAACCAGTGAAGTCTTATGATGTTCATTTATATGCCTTTTCCTGTTTCTGCCGTATTCCGCTAAATGTAAAGATCTGACTGATTGGAAATTTATTGTTTAAAAAGATTAATAGCGCATTAAAAATAATATCCCCGGCTTCTGCTGGGGACTAATTTCAAATCCGCGCTAACTGTTTTTCCTTTCGTATGCATCCGCGAATTTTTCAACAGCTTTCACTAGCCGTAAGACAAATAAAGACTGAATACGATTATGGCGGCTACGGCCAGAAAATATATGAAAGTAAAAAATCCGAATACGCTGTACATGTTATCTCCCTTCTTATTTATAATTTGTCTCGATGACACTGAAACTAAATTATATCCTTCCGCTATATCCGTTCAGCTTTAATAATGTATTAAAAATTCATTTATTATAATTAAAAATATATAGCAAGGAAAATGAATCATTAAGTCATTTTTTATCCGGCTTCATCAAATTGCCCCTTATTGCTCCCATTGCTCCCATTGCCCCCATTGCCCCCATTGCCCCCGGCTTTAGCCGGGGGGCCAGAGTTATTTACAAACTTCACCTCTCTGAAAACTCATAACAATAAATCTTATTTTAGCAGTATCATCTTCTTAACTGCCCTAAAATTATTCTTCCCGTTGTTTGACTCCGCGCTGAGCGCATACAAGTAAATCCCTGACGGCTCGCTATCGGCGTTCCAGCTGTATTCATGATATCCGGCGCTCTGTATCCGGTTTACAAGCATTTTTATTTTCTGCCCGAGTATGTTGTAGACTGTTAATTTTACGCTGCTGCTGAAGGGAAGGCTGTATTTTATGGTTGTTGAAGGGTTAAACGGATTAGGGTAATTACCGATTAATTTAAATTTATCAGGCAACCGGCTTGCATCCGAATTAACAGAGAGCACATTCGGATCAGTAACTTTCTGGGCGTAAATATCATACTGAAAATATCCGCTGCGCTGATCCGTCCATGTAATTATTGCCCCGCCGTTACTGTCGCTTATCATTCTTATGTTGTCTTGATTTCCGGCGGCTGTAGTAACCGGAACGCCGTCTAATGTCCATTTTACGTTTCCGTCGGCGCCTAGCCGCTGTGCGTATATATTATAATCAGTACCGTTCCTTACATCGCGCCAGGTAATAATCACGCCATCCCTGCCGTCGGTAACGGCTTCCGGATACTCTTGAATATCAGTTGCCCTGCAAATAGGAAGTTCTGCGGGAGATCCGTTTAGCTGATATTTTATGTCCCCTGTCGAGTCGATCTGCTGGGCATAAATATCCCAGTCGCCGTTTGGACTTTGTTCCTGCCATACTATGTATGCTCCGCCGCTGCCGTCGCCTGCTATTGTCGGTTCTTCGTTATCAAATGCGGTTACATTAAGTTGAACACCGCCGGAGGTCCACATTTTATTTCCCGATGCGTCAATCCTCTGCGCGTATATATTAACAACAGAGTTGCTTCCGTTATACCAGGTGGCAATGGCGCCTCCCTTTCCGTCGCTTATTATTGTCGGGTCAGTCTGATAGTGGGCCGCAAACCCTAAGTCGATTCCGTTCGTTTGCCATTTCGTGTTTCCTGAAGAATCTACCTTCTGCGTGTAAACTTCGTAGCCGTTTCCGCTTCGGGTATCGTACCAGAGAATAATTGCCCCTCCGTTCCCGTCGCTTACTAACTGGGGATTCACCTGGTCTCTTTGCGCCAGACAAATAGCCGCTCCGTTGGCTGTCCATCTTACATTCCCTCCGGCGTCAATTCTCTGCGCGTAAATGTCTCCTGTTGTGCCGCTTCTAAGATCCCGCCAGGTAATTATCGCGCCGCCTTTTCCGTCGCTTGTTATGTTTTCATCACCTGCGGCGCCTTTGCAGATCGTCGCTCCGTTGGCTGTCCATTTAACTTTTCCTGTACTGTCTACTTTCTGAGCGTAAATATCATAATTACCGCTGTCCCTTTCGTCTGTCCAGGTAATAATGGCACCTCCGCTGCCGTCGCTTACTACTTCCGGCTCTACTTGATCCCTTGCTGCGTTACATACCGGTATCCCGTTTAAAGTCCATTTTATATTTCCGCTCGCGTCTATTCTTTGGGCGTAAATATCGTAATCGCTTCCGTTTCTCTTATCCTGCCACGCTATAATTGCGCCTCCGCTCCCGTCACTCGCAATAGCCGGATATAATTGCGTATGATCCAATACGCATATTGGGTTGTTTACTGTCGGGTCGTTCGACCACTGTGCGGCTAAGCTGATATTAAATAATAAAATTAATAGTAGCTGGGAAATTATTTTCATCATTTCTCCTAATTTTACTTTTTTGTATATGAGTATTTTTTAAAGTAAACATTCAGCCGGATTGAAAACTGCTGAATTTTCTTCGTCCTAATCTTGTTTCCTTCTTGTTTCCGCTGTGATCTTCCCTTGTCTCTTAGGTGTGTAGCTCTTTCAATTCAACTTTATCCGTCTTCTGCTTGTCGGCTTTTAAAAACACTTCTCTCTGATATTATCTTCATTGCTGGTCAGCACGTACACCCTAATAACATATAAAAATGTATAGAAGCATCCTCCGCTGGTAAGACGCCTGTACAAGTTAAATTTACTTTTTTGTAATAATTTGAAAGGATCCGCAATTGATCCGCATTCTTAATTTAAATCGTTTGGACGATAATTTGAGTGACATCCGCCACTTAAGTCTAGGAGAGAAAAGATGATACTGGCTTCAGACCCAACCTTGAAGGTCGCTTTTTGAAACCTTCGAGGTTAATGTCCTTCAAGGTTGCCTTCCTTATTTCAGCAGCACCATCTTCTTCACTTTGCTGTATTCTCCGGCCTGCAGCCTGTAAAAATATATTCCGCTCGGCAGACCTGCGGGATTGAACATAACCGAATGCGCCCCTTCGCGAAGCTCTCTGTCTATAAGAACCGCTGCCTGCCTGCCGAGTATGTCATAAATCGCCAGTCTCACTTTCCCGCTCTTCGCCAGATTAAAGCTGATTATAGTCGACGGGTTGAACGGATTAGGATAGTTCTGCTCAAGGCTGAAGACTGACGGCGCGTGCTTCCTTTCACTTATGCCAGTAACTTCGCCGGGATTGCCTAATCGCATGTTATCGATATATATTGTTCCCGTTGTGGGACTGCCTTGTCCGTTGACGCCTGCGAGCTGTATCTCTATCCTCTTTAACGTTAATGGATAAGTTAAATTCGGATTGCCGGAAACGGGTACAAGTCCGGTCATAGGCGCGTATACGTTATCAAAAGCTGCGCTGTCGTTAAGGTATTTCTTACCCGATGCTCTGAACAGACCCGAGTCGGCGTCTTCAAACCTGTAAAACAATTTGTGGTTTCGTCCGTCCGATTTTACATAAAGAAATATCGAGTCGGGCAGCCCGAATACAGGTATGTCTTTGTTAAGATAAATCATGTAGGATGATTTTTGCGCGCTGTATGTGTATTTATACTCGATCTTAAAAGATGAGCTGCCGTCCGACTTCTGATCGGTTGATAACGAAACATTAAGCGAGTCGAGATTTTCGCTTGTGAATGTCCATCCGCTTAGACTCTCAAACTTATCAAAGCTTACTATCCCGCCTGCGCTTTCAACCGTTATTGAACATGTGTCGCTGTATCCGCTTAATGTAGCTGTTATTTCAGTAGTCCCGTTCATCTTTCCCTTAAATATTCCGTAGCGGTCTACGGTGCCTACGGCGGGATTCGTAGATTCAAACTGAAACCGTGTAAGAGGGAGGTTAATCCTTGCCGAGTTGGCGTCGTAAGTGTCAATGCTTAACTGCAGTGTCTGAATAGTGTCGGTTACCGCAGTCTTCGGAGAAATAACAAAGTACTTCAGGTCGTAAGTCTGTACATAGCATGAGTCGGTTGTGCCGTTGAACTTTGCGTATACATAACCGCTGTCCGGTATATCTGCGGGAGTAAATACTCCGTTCGGCTGTATCGTCCCTATCCGGCTGTCGCATGAGTACTGAATCATCGAAGCAGGCAGTATTATCCTGTTGCCCGATTTATCCAGCGCCGAAGTTTCAAATGTGTGGTTGTCGTACTTGAATACTCTTAATGCTCTTTCCGTTAGTTCAGGTGAGGTAAAATCCGTAGGTCCGCTCGAATTAAGAACCATCAATGTATATAGGAAATTTGGAGCGAATACAAGTAGGCTGTCGGTGTTGCCTCCGTGCCCCATCTGAGGGAAGAACGCTCCCTGATTGTATATACCCAGCTCCGTGGCTGTCCTCGATATTGCTACTCCTCCGTGAAGCACTATTCCGAAGTCGGTGGATACGGCGCTGTCCGGAGGAACTATCGTATCAAGAAGACCGTGAAAATTCGCTACCGGCACTCCGCCTGCTCCTATCCACTTAGTCTCTACTATCGCGCCGCAGTAATTAATAATTCCTTTTATTCCTGTCGAGTATCCCGGATTCCCGCTTGTTCCGTTGATATCTCCCCATTTCGCCTGATCTACATCCGCCGGTATCTCGTCTTCGTCCCAGTAGGCGTAATGTACCGCTATCATCGATCCGGCTGATGATCCTTCAAGGAAAATTTTTGAAGTGTCTATTCCGTACTGCGCTGCCTTTGAACGGAAGTACCTTACCGCTGCTTTTGTATCCTGCACTCCGCGCAGCAGCGCCTCCAGTATTGTCCTTACTCCCTTCGGCGATTCTATGCCGATCCTGTAATCGATGGTAGCCGCTGCGTATCCTCTCTCGGCTAGATCTGTGCAGTAAGAGTCCATCTCGGCTCTCCCGCCGCTTATAAGGCTGCCGCCGTGTATGCATATAACTAGAGGGCGAAGTTTTACCGTATCGTTCAACGGCTCGTAAAAATCCATGTATAATGCCGCCGGGCTCCCGTCCATGTTGGTATTGCTGCCGAATTGAATGTTCCGTGTAACTGCCGCCGAGGAGAAAACTTTATCCCTGTAACGCGTGCCTGCCAAGCCGTCGCCCGCCGCTGAAATTACTAGTAAAATAGCTAATGTGATACCGGCAAATATATGAAGTGACTTCATTTATGTTGTCTCCGTAGAAGTGTTTTATTTATTTTCAGATCTTCGTTTCAATCGCACTCAGCAATTGAACATTACAGAAGGACTACTAAAATATTATGCGGGTATTTGTCTTTCCCTCTTTTGCAAACTGTCTTACAGTTTGTTTTACCCCCCACATAACTTAGGTTATTAAATTCTCTTAAGCAATAAAAAATGTTAGTCCCCCTCGCTTAATTACTGCGCTTGTAATGAGCTGGCGGTAATATCTGCTTATTTTCTTTGCACTACATTTTTACAATATTTATTTTTATGCTGTTCAATTCCGGGCCGTGTATTAATTGTTTTCCCTGGCCCTGTGAAAAAGATTATCAGCCGTTTAATTAATACTGACTGAAATAAAAAATTTCTTGCGGGAAATTTTACTGAATATAATTTTTATTTTTGAATAAGGAGGATAAAATGGCAAAGCTCACTCAGGAAATGAAAGATATGGTCGCGTCGCAGCAGTGCTTCATCGGTACGGTAAATGCCGACGGTACGCCTAACGTCGCCCCTAAACGCTCTACTCGCGTATTATCCGACGAGTCTCTTATCTTTACCGAAGGAACCGGAGGCGCTACTTACGCGAATTTAAAGAGAGGCTCTAAAGTATCTGTAGCGGTCGTCAATCGCGAAGTTGTTGACGGTTTCAGATTCGTCGGCGATGCTTCTCTGCAGGAAAGCGGAGAGCTCTTTGATGCCGCCGCCGCCGCTTCAGTTAAAATGGGAAGACCGAAACCGCTTGCCGTTGCCGTAATAAATATTTCGGAAATACACTCCCTTAAACCGGGTCCGATGGCCGGCAAAAGAATAGCATAAAATTTAGTGATTCTTGATAATCTCAATTGAGCCTGCCGGTAAGCTCATTGATAAAAATAATTCGGAAGATATGCCGCTTTTACTGAATAAACGCGGCGTATCCTTATTATCAGCTCCTTCGTGCCGTGGTCCCCGCGTTTTTGAAGAACAGTCTTTTACTCTCATCTCGGCTTTGCCTGATCAGTATAGTACCTCTTTTCCTTATAAATTCCTTTCTTCTTCCTCTCTGCTCTCGTTTTGATTTCGTTTTGATCTCGTTTTGATCTCGTTTTGATCTCGTTTTGATCTCGTTTTTAAACTTTCTTTCTTGGTTTTATAGTTGCTTTTAATCCGTTTTTCAATAAATACTTAATTTGGGCGGGATTAAACTTGATAGGGTAGTTAATATTTGAGACATCAGTCACAAATTTTCGTCTACAATTCCTGCTTTATACAAGAAAAGGCTCAATTTCATTTATTTGAACCCATAGTCTGAGATTCCGTACCTGTAGCATCTGCTGAAATATTAGTTCTGACCTC
>JBJKTB010000255.1:0-8059 GCA_046703345.1 Ignavibacteriaceae bacterium | reverse complement strand
GTCTGAACCTGTGACTACACTATCGGCAGAAAGTGTGCCGTCATCACCATTCATACCTTGAACGGAAAGATAAACGGTGATATTCGCAAGAGGTGTTCCATCTTAATCTTCTGCAGTTACAATTACATTTGTTGATTCATTATAATTCAAATTTGAGTTAGAAGTTGTAATACTTATTTGAGGATCAATGCTCAAAGAAGGATTTTGAGACCTGATTTGTTTCTGGTAATCTTGAATTTTAGTTATAATAGGAAGTATCTGCACAGCCGCAGTATTGCATGCACGTTTAATATCCGCCGGCATAAATGATGAAAATGTTGCTTCACCTTTTGTAAAAACGGTTTTCGTATATGCGTCTTTTATATAAACAGTTAATGTGTAATTGCCCATATTCCCGGTTATAGTGCTTCCTATCCAATAACCACTTCCCCTGCCTGATTGAGTCATAGAATCGACTGGAGCAGTGAATATATTCCGTGCGGTATCGGCGGCGGCGGTGTCAGCAGATTCAGGCGCTATAAATATTACGTGTTGAGTAAGGCTGTCTTGAATGATTAATCTGTAGATATAATATGAGGCAGTGTTCAGCGCAGAATCAGCTTCAGGGGCAGTAGTGTCGGCTGTTAATGAAGAATGATCGCAGCCGTAATAAATTACCACCGGTTCTGAAACATTATTAAAAGTTTGACTGTGCATAGGCAAAACAAACAAGATTAAAACAGAGGAAATTTTTATAAGTAATTTCATAGTCTTAATACATAATAATTTGAAACAAAATTCATTAACCGGCTTTTATTTTTTATATAAAATAAATTTCATTTAAGCGTCATTTCGCAATCAGGCCTATTCAATGATATAAATAGCTAACTAAATCCATCTGGGAGTCTTAAGAAATTTTGATCTTAATTGCGGTTGATGAATTTAAAGTATAATTGGAAAATTGTATCTGAGTTTTCCTTTCGCCCGGTGTTTCCGTTCCGCCTGTCACACCAATTTCTCCGGTATTGGTGTGACAGGCGGAATTGACAGAGCTGCCGAATGAACTCGTACTGAACGAATTCATCAATTAGCAAAAACTAAAAACACGAAAAAAAAATCCGGATATTAATATTTCCAACCGATACTTATTTATTTGATTTTCATGTGTCTTTATTTTATCAAGTACCTGCTGTTTATTTTGGTCTAAAATAATCTCTGGACAAGCCGGCTTTTTATTTCCGGGCAAATATCTAATTTTTCCTTACTTCAGTATAAAGTATGATTTAGAGGAAATAAGCGGAATAAGGATTTTATTTTAAGAGCGTCATTTTGTTTATTTTATAAAAATTGCCTGCCCGCATTGCACAGAAGTAAATTCCGCTGGGCAGATTCACAGCATTAAAATGAATTGAATAACTACCGGCAGGCTTTTGTTCATTAACCAGCTCTGCTACCTTGCTGCCGAGAACATTATACACATTTAAGACTACGTGAGATTGTTCCGGAATTTGATATTCAATCACTGTAGAAGGATTAAAAGGATTTGGATAGTTCTGCTGAAGATCAAAAGACGAAGGAGTTTGAACAAGATTTTCATTTACCGCTGTAGCGTTCGAAAAGGTTATATCGTCTAAATAATATAAAGAACCGCTGTGGCTTCCTACCATTGGCAATATTGAAATGCTGATGGAAGCTGAATCCGGGTTATCCTGTGAGTCGTACACAAGAGGCGCCGTAAACTGAGTATATGTACCGGCGCTTACGGTTGTTCTGAATGTTCCCGCGCCGATACCGTTACCGCCTTTATAGGTTACCACAATAATTACCAAAGTATCTGAACCCGCCGAAGTGAACTTATAATAACCGGTTAGACTGGAAGGTCTGCCGGTGTAAGCAAATTTATCCAAAAGAGCCGGGGTTATGGAGAATCCGGAAAAAGAAACAACTTCTCCTTTTACCGCATAAGTACCAGAATGTGCGTCAGTAGTTTGTGTTATGTTGGAAAATTGAGCATTGTTTGTAGTAGACCAATTATCGGGATTACCGTTGGTCCAGTTCTCAAATCCGCCGTTCGGAACCTGGCTAAATATAATAGCGGAAGTTGTAACTATCAGAATTAATGCTTTTAATATAAGATGGTAAAAATACTTTCCGTTCATATTGTTCTCCGATATTTTTAATTTATAGCCGCCGTTTTATTTTTCTGGATCTGGGGCGTATTAAATATTTTTTATTTTCTCAAAAGTTTATACCAAGGTTTTAATACTGCAAAACACCAAATCGGTACTAGGCACTTCCGCGAAAAAGGATTTTTGATAATTTAGTTTATGGAACTAGCTGCGGCAACTGATCATTCGATTAGTTTTTAAAAACGACGACAGTTACTAGATGAGCCCGTTTTTTATAGCTTTCGCTACGGCTTCTGAACGTGAGTTTACATGAAGTTTCGTGTAAATATTATGAAGATGGAACCTGACTGTGTGAAAAGAAACAAACAGTTTTTCGGCAATTGCTTTTGTGCTGTGTCCTTCAATTAAAGCTTCCAGAACTTCCTTTTCTCTGTCGGAAAGAAGAGACGGATTTACCTGTCCGGCCGGCGCCTGGAAATACTGAAGCACTTTTCGCGCGACTTCTCCGGAGAAAGGAGCGCCGCCGTCAAACGCTTCTCTTATTGCTTCAAGTAATTTATCGGTAGGGCTCTTTTTCAATAGATATCCCACCGCACCCCCGCGCAGCGACTGAAATATTTTTTCGCTGTCGCTGTATACAGTAAGCATCATAACTTCCACGGTAGGGAAGGATGCTTTAATTTCCTTTAAAGATTCAATTCCCGATTTCCCAGGCATTTCAATATCAAGCAGAAGTATATCTGGAAGATCATCTTCTATCTTTTTAAGGGTTTCATTCAAGCTGCCGTATATTCCTACGCATTTAAATCCAAAGGAACGGTTAAGTACAACAGAAAGGATTTCCCTGAACTCCTTGTCGTCGTCGAGAACAGCAACTCTAATTACCGCTTTTTCAATCATCTTTTACATTTTAAGAAATTTATAGCCTATCTTAATTTAAGATAGAAGAATTATCAACTAATCATTTGAGCAGTTTTATCGTCATAGCGGGAAATTAATTTTAACTTTAGTTCCCTTCCCGAACGAAGAAAATATTTCCAGCTTGCCGGAAAGTTCGGTTACGTGTTTTTCAATGTTGAAAAGACCTCGGCCCCGGCTTACCGTTTCAGGATCGAAACCATCTCCGTCGTCTTCAATTACTAGATATAAAGTTTTATTCTTTGCTGAAAGGGAGAACCTGATGTTTTTGCATCCTGAGTATTTTAAGGAATTGTTTAGTACTTCCTTAGTCATTAGCTGAAGGCTTCTTTTTATCTGCGAGTTTACTTTCACTTTTTCTATATCAGATGTTTCTATTTTTAAATTGATGTTTTTGGCTTCGCAAACCGCATACGCGTAGTTTTTAAAGTTGAAAACAAAATCCGGCAGGGAATCGTACTTGGGATCGATCGACCATATTACGTCGATCATTGAGTCGACTAGGCTTCTCGAAATTTTACCGACAAGTTTTATTGAATTTTGCCTTGTGTATTTAGTCTTTTCATCGATATGGGAAATATTGCCTGGCTCGTCTTCCTGAAGCGCGCTCTCGGACAGTATGGCAATTCTTGTAAGGCCCGAGCCTATCTCATCGTGAAGATCGGCGGCGATCCTAGTCCTTATTTTTTCTATTTCCAGCATTCTTTTAATTCTGATTCTCAAAAAGGCCGCAATGCTAGTAACAATAAGCGCAAAAATTGCGGTTATAAACCACCATTGCTCGTAGAACGGAGCGTTAATTGTAAAACTTAATTCAGCCGGCTGCGTGCTTTTCAATCCCTCGGAGTTAACAGCTAAAACCTGAAATCTATATTTACCCGGTTCCAGCGATGCGTAAGTAATCGAGTTGCGGTTAGTAAGGAGGCTCCATTTTTTATCCGATTTAAGAAGCCTGTACATATAACTTGTGCCGCTTTGTTCACGGTTTATTATTCCTATAAACTCAAAAGTTATAGTGTTCTGGTCACTTCCCAGTTCCGGATTTTGAGTTATTGAATGCTCCTGCCCGTTTATTAATAGGTGTGTTATATATACAGGTGGGGGAGCGATAATCTCTTTTCCGGCCGAAGGAGAATAAAAATAAATTTCCTCATTATTAATAAAACAAAGATTCCCGTTTGCGGCCGGCGAGATAGAATAGTAAGGTTCCTTAGGAATTTCTTCATTTAAATCTAAAGTAGGATGAAGGTCACGGTCGAGTTTCTGAACACCCGACTGCGTACCGAGCCATATATTTCCGGACGGAGTTGATATTATGCTCCAAATTGCGTTGCTGAACAATCCGCGGCTTTTATTAATTGTTTGTATCGAGTCAGATCTTATTATATTCAAACCGCCATACCTTGTGCCCACCAGAATATTTCCTAAGTCGTCTTCATTTATAGAGCGAATTTCATCGTCGGACAAGCCGTTCGTTTTATCGTAATGTTTAACGAAAATATTTGAACCGGGATAATGAGGTGTCAGGTCATTCATCACTTTGTCTTTAGAGAATTCGGACAGGCCGTCTGCATATCCGCCGAACCAAAGATTACCTTTTTTATCTTGGTAAATTGCTCTGATGGAATTAGCCGGGAGACCGTCTTTATATGTATAATTTTTTAATATTTTTCCCGAGGGAGAAAGTACTATTATTCCAATGTCTAGCGCGCTGCACCATAAATTTCCGCGGGCATCCGCGTATGTGGTATATATTCTGTAGAAATTGTACTTCTCGGCAAGATTTGTTTCATAAATCGGCAGTAACTCAGATTGATGGTTACCGCTAAGGGAATTATTTAAAATATGATACGCAGTTATTTTGCCCGAAAACCTGGCAACGAAGAGATTGTTTTTTTTATCAATAGATATTGGCTGCAGATAATCCTGAGGAGTAAAATAATTCTGTTTATGAAAATATTTTCGCCATACATTCCTTCCGTCTTTCCATACTTCCAGCAGGCCGTCGTTAAAGGAGATCCAAAAATGGTTGTTCTTATCTGCGGCCGTTGACGACCAGTCCCCCAAAAAATGTTTAGTATCGATTGAAAACTTGATAAGATTCAGATATACCAATTTCTGTAATCCGAAATCGTTATCTCCGACCCAGAGAATATTTTCTTTGTCAAAGAAAAGCACTGCGATATTTTTCTCAAGCAAACCGTTTTTTGTCGAAAACCATTCGTAACTGTTTTTGTCCCCGTAGCCTTTATCTATTTTAAAGATTCCGTTTGAAGTAGAAACCCAAAGCATTCCGCTGTTATCTTCGGTAAAATTTTTAATAGTTGAATTAATATCCGAAGTTACCGGCAAAACTTTTCCTTTTGCAACTTTATAAATCCATCCGTTACCTGTTCCTATCCATATAGTATTTCCGGTTTTTGTAAACAGAGTTAAAATCGGCTGTCCGACCGAATGAACGAGCTGCACCTTTGAGATCTTTTTATCCGGAGACAATTTAAACAGACCGTTGTCGCTGGCTATCCATATAAAACCGTGATTGTCGGAAGTAATTGCATTTATACTTCCCAATTCCGCCGCTACGGATAAAGTATATATACTATCATTTTTAACTATTGCCAATCCGCTGTCTGTTCCGCACCAAACAGTGTTATCCGGAGTCTGATGAATTGTACTTACGCCCCCGTAGCTTTTCCCGCGAGCTTGTTTGATGCGGATAAAAATTCCGTTGCGGTATTTTATCATACCGCTGTCTCTTGTGCCAATCCAAACCTCACCGGGATTCTTGCTGTCGGCGGCCAGGGAAATAATGTTATCCTCCGGCATACCGTCTTCAACCGAGTAGTTACGAAATTCCTTGCTGTCGAATACGCTTATTCCTTCGCCTGTTCCAATCCATATGAATCCGAGCGAATCCTGGCACTGCGCATGTATATTGTAGGAAATAAGTCCGTCTTTCATGGTGTAATTATGAAACGGCAGTTTTTGAGGGAAAGCATCTATGCCGGTTAGAAGCGCCAGAAAGAAAACCCAAAACGGAAATGACGTTTTTATCAAAGGTAAGTTCCAAAGAATTTTTAGAAAGTTAATCAATTTTAACGATAAAAATAAAGAGGCACCCAAAACGAATAATTTATAAGGTGTGTTAATTCTGTTACATGAGTTCTCAATAATATTAAGTAAGTTAAATCAATTTATTAATAATATAATGAAGAGAAATCCGGAAACTTATTCATGCATGATTTCAGGCTGAAAGTATTTAGGAGCGTAGCAAAAAATTTAAGCTTTACAAAAGCAGCCGCCGAGCTTTTCATAACCCAGCCGGCTATCACCAAACATATACAGACCCTTGAACGGGAGTATGAGGTTAGACTTTTCAACCGCAACGGAAATAAGGTTTATCTTACTCCCGCCGGAAAAGCCATGCTTGAATACTCCGATAAGGTTTTTAATCTGCATTCAAAACTGGAAGACAGGCTTAACGAATACAAAGACAGCAGCAGCGGAATTTTAAGGCTGGGTGCAAGCACAACAATATCTCAGTATGTTATTCCGCCCATACTTGCCGGCTTTCACGAAAGATATCCGGACGTTCAGCTTACTCTGATTACGGGGAATTCGGAACAGGTGGCGGAGGCGCTGATTAAAGGCGATATCGATTTAGGTATGGTTGAAGGCAAGATTAAAAGCCGCGAAATAAAATACGACAGATTTCTTAAAGATGAACTGGTTGCAACCGTAAGAACAAACAACAAGCTTAAAATATCCGGCGAGATTACAATAAAACAATTGATGACGCTGCCGCTAGTTCTTAGAGAAAGGGGTTCGGGCACGCTTGAGGTTCTGGAACACGCGCTGAAAAACAAGAAGATTAAGCTATCAGATTTTAAAGTGCAGATGTACCTTGGTAGCACAGAGGCAATTAAATATTATCTTATTTCCGACGACAGTATAGGCTTCATTTCTGTTAAGGCAATCCAACGGGAACTGAATGCCGGCGAGTTAAAAATAATTACGATCAAAAACTTCAAAGTGCCGCGCACCTTTGAGTTTATTTGCCTTCAGGGAAGCAACCCTTCCGGCATTACATCTGATTTTATCAAGTTCGCGAAACGCTGAGAGCCTGTTTTCTTCTTTACTTATTTCTCAAAGAGGAATGAGATTAAACGGGGAATTTCGGGTTTATCTTCATCGAACCATTCTTTTAATTGAACAATTGAAAATCCGCTTTGCAGCGCGGCTTCGGTAAAATCCGAAATATGATGAACGTAAACCTCCAGCTCCTTAACGCCGTTCTCCGTTTCGTATCTTGCTTTGGTGCCGCCGTATTGTTTAAACGGATGAAGCTCGCAGACATAAAACCTGCCGCCGTTTCTTAATTTGCTATATGCTTCTTTAAAGATGAAATTCAAATCGGAAATATGCTCAAGCACGAGACTGCAGGAAATCAAATCCGCCGATTCGTCTCTCAAATTCCATTCTTTTGTTATATCCGATAAAACGAATTGAACTTTCGGCGATTTTATCTTCTGTTTTGCCTGTGAGAGCATCTCTTCAGAAAAATCCATTCCTATAAGAAGATTCGCTTTTTCAAGAAGCCATTCGGTATTCTTGCCGGTGCCGCAGCCTATTTCGATAATAGTATCGAATGTGAATTCGCGAAGTGTCCGCAGCGCTGCGGTCTTTTCGAGATCGCGGGTTTTATTCCCCATCGAATCGTAAATTCCCGCCCAGATATTATATGATTCTTTTACACTCATGAATTAAATATTAAAGATTATAAAAAAAATAACTAATAAACATCATTAAATATAGTATAATTACCATAACTTTTAGTTATGACGAATAAATAAAATGAATTTGTTTTGCTCTGCTCCTCAGGATAGTTTTGGTCTTACTTTTTACGTTGAAAACCAAAACAAACAGAGAGATAAATGAGCGGCAATAAAAAAACTGAAGCGGGGGATAAGACAGAGACATATATTAAGACTAAAAAAAAGAGCGTAACTTTCCGCGAAGTTATTTTCGTACTG
>JBJKTB010000254.1:0-4499 GCA_046703345.1 Ignavibacteriaceae bacterium | reverse complement strand
TCGCTATACGGCGGAGGAGTAAAACTGGCGCCTGACTCATCGCGAAACGCGGTTAAAGTTGTTTTTGCGGTAGACAAAGCAGGTGTAAAATACGGAGACGTTTTCAGGAATGGATTTCTCGGAAATTTTTACACTAAAAGGACAATTAATCTTTCCGGAAACTTTGCAATATACACCGAAAATCTGCCGCACGAGAACTTTAACTATACTGCGATTGACACCGTAAGAGTCGACATGATCAAAACGCTGGAAAACGCCTCATATCCATTCACTCAGGGAAACGCTCCTTCGGAGCCATTATTTTCGGGAATTCTTGAGCCGGTAGTAGCCATCGGGGCGGCGGCGGTGGCGATTTATCTGTTTTTCACAGTTAGAAGTAAATGAATGCAGGACGGCTGTGAAGCAGGAAGGCAGAAATACGAAGAGGCTGAATTGAGAAGAAATAATTAAATATATTTCACATTCCTTAGTATAGCGGCAGTAATATTTACCTTTGAAGCATAAGCGAAAATAGTTATAATTGTATTTAATTTTTCAATTAAAGATGATTTTAAAGAGTATGAAATATCTGTTTATTGTTATTCTGACATCTCTTAGTCTATGGGGATGCGCCACGGTAGTTAACACATCGCTTTTAGGACCTTCGGCAAGAATGGATTATGCGATGAAGCTTTACAATAACGAAGATTACCAGCAGGCAATTAAGGAATTCCAGGCAATTGTTCTTCAGTATCCGGGAAATTCAGTAGTGGACAGCGCGCAGTATTATCTCGGGCAGTCCCATTTTAAGAGAGGCGAATTTATCTTAGCGGCTTACGAATACAGCAAGCTGATAAAGAATATGCCTTCCAGCAAGATGGTTCCGGATGCACAGTATATGCTGGCCGATTCTTATTATAATCTTTCTCCCTACTTCGCACTCGATCAGCGATACACAAAAAAGGCTATTGATGAGTTCCAGGCTTTCATAGATTTTTTCCCTACCGATTCGAGAGTTCCTGACGCCGAAAAAAAGATTGCAGAGATGAACGACAAACTGGCGCATAAAGAATACAATACGGCATACATTTACGAAAAGCTTGAAGACTACAAAGCTGCTCTTATGTACTACGATTTCGTACTCGATACATACCACGATACAAAATACGCTCCCCTTGCGATGTACGATAAAATAAAGCTGTTGATTTTCCGAAAGAACAACACCGAAGCTCTCGCAGAGATATCGAAAGTTAGTGACAGGTATCCGGACGATTCGCATGCGAAAGAAGTGAAGAAGCTAAAGACTTCCCTGGAAGAAAATTTGTCGGCGTCTAAGTAATGGCTGAAGCAAAGAAGATCAGTGAATCAATAGTTACAATGACGGAGCTTGTTCTGCCGAACAACACGAATCAGCTCGGCAAGCTTTTAGGCGGACAGCTTATGCATTGGATAGACATATGCGCGGCATTATGCGCCGCAAAGCACAACAACAGGATATGTGTAACTGCATCGGTGGACAAGATAGATTTTCATCATTCAATTAATCTCGGGGATGCGGTAACTCTAACGGCCTGTATAAACCGGGTTTTCAATACCTCGATGGAAGTGGGAGTAGAAGTTTACGCCGAAAATTTCAGAGAAGGCAGGAAATTACATTCCAATTCGGCGTTTTTAACCTTTGTAAGTGTAGACAATCAAGGCAGGCCGGTTCAGGCCGTAGAGGCGGTTCCGGAAACAGAAGACGAAAAAAAACGATATGAAGAAGCCCTACAGAGAAGAGAAAGCAGGCTTAAAGATAGAGCCCGGTCAACTTAGCTTATTGATCTTTTTCTTCTTCTTTACAGGTGAGTTGTTTCCACAGGTTCCGATAAACGGTTTTTGCAAATACAACAGTTTTGCGGCTCCGCAGGGATATAATTCACTCTTCTCGCTAAACTACAACAACGATTCATATACTGATGTTGTGCTGTACAATCCGCTTCTGAAAAAAATTACTGCTTTTACCGGCGGGAAGAACGGCACTTTTGAAGCGCCCAGGACCTACCGTCTTCCCTTTGAGATTACTTCTATTCAGAATCTTATCGAACGGAACAAGGTGATTAAGAGATACGCTTTCGTAAGCAGGCAGAACCGGAGAGCCGGCATTTATTCCTTTACGAGCTACGGAAGGGCAATACTGACAACATCTGTAAAATTCGATTCTTATCCCGGGCACATAAGCGCGGCGGATATAAACCGCAACGGAAGAGACGAACTGCTTATTTCCGGGAGCGCCTTTAACGGACTTACTCTTCTTTCTCAGGCGGGGTACGATCTGAAAAAGAAAAAAATTTCCGATGGTACAAGCTACTCAAGCGCAATATTTGCCGATTTAAATAACGATGGATTCGGGGATATTGCAGCTTTCAACGCAATAACCAACTCGCTGGTATTTTTCTACAACGACGGAGAAGACGGATTCCGGCTCGTAAGAACAATCCCCATGAACGAGCAGATCAGGCAGTTAAGAAGTCTTGACATAAACCTGGACAATTACGCGGATCTGATTTTCTCCAAGGGGAAATCGATTGAAATTATGTACGGCGATTTTCAGTCATCTTACAGTAAAATTATCGATATACCGACAGAATATTATCCGGACCAGATAATTACCGGAGATTTTAACCGCGACGGAAAAATAGATCTTGCATACGTTAATTATGAGGAAGGCACCCTGTCGGTATTGTTCGGAAAGGGCGAATACAGTTTTTATCCGGAAATGGTTTACCTAAAGAAGGAAGCGCTTAAGATGCCGGTGCCGTTCTACAGCAGGTTCATCAATGGTATTGCGTGCGTAAGTGATTCGGGAAGCATTTACACATTAACGAATCTTCCGGCCATTTCGGAGAACGTAAGCATCTCTACGAGTCCGGAACCATCAGCCTTGTCGTTCTTCGACCATAACAACAACGGGATTATAGATATCTGCTATATCGATAATTTTACCCGTTCGCTCGATCTGATAGTAAGGAACAATGCCGGCATACCGAGTCTTTATTATTCGTTCCCTCTGTTCAAGAACCACAAAAAAATAATTGTAGATAACGCGGAACCGACAACTAAGTCGTTTTACTGCTTCACACCGGGGAAAAAATTAATTGAAATTTTAAAATTCGACTTCAAGACCAACAAGCTTGAAAGAGAAGCGCTGTATTCCCCGGGGGACATAACAGATCTTAAGATAAAAAAGCTGCCTGACAACAAGGCGGACATATTTATAGCCTACGAGAAGAGTGGAAATCTCGGCCTCAGCATAATTGAGTACCACGATTACCGTTATACTTTTAATAATGTTACATCGGTGGATTCGGATACTTATGCGCCTACAATTTCACTTCGGGGGCCTCTGAAGGTGCTTTACTGGAAACGAGAGAACGGCGGATACGATTTTTACAGCTACAATGCTGGAAATGGCCCTGCCGGCAAATCACTTAAATTTTCTCTCCGCGACCGGAACGTTGAGTCACTGGTATCGTTTACAGGGGACCTGCTCAGCAACGATAAGGATATAACAATCAGTTTCATCCAAAGAAGCGGGAAAAACTCTGCTTTTATTTCCAGCGAGAAAAATGCTTATATGCTTAAAGGAAGGGACATTCCGGATTATTTTAAAGTAAACAGCAGCAGCCAGATCTACTGCGGAGAGCTGCGATTCAACGGAATAAAGAAACTTTGCGTAAATCTTCCAGGCAGTAATTCAATAAGCCGGGTTGACTTTATAAACAGAGGCCGCGACATTTCGGTATCCAAAATTACAGAAGCAAAAGACGTGGGAAGCTACTTCATAAAGAATATGAGTTTCAGAAACTATCATCTGGTCTTTACTAATGATTCAACGGGATGTATAACAATAAAACAGTTATAATGATGAAAAAAATTTTTGCGCTATTCATATTGATTATATTCACCCCTATGCTCAGCGCTCAGAATACCGGCGGCGCGGAGACGGATTCACTGTTCAACACGTATATGAATATGCGGACGCCTCAGCATGCAGGCAGGTATCCCCTAATCGAATCCGTCGACACTACGCATGTTAAATGCGGATTCGGAATTATTAGCTCTGTACTGGAAAATTACAACAACTTCACTCCGGCGCAGAAAAAGATATTGAAGCCGCTGCTCGACAGACCTGTAACCGACACGAGCGTAGTTACACCCAACGGTTTTTTCAGGATACATTACGATTTAACGGGACCGAACGCGCCGACTTACAGCATTGATTCGCTTGAAGTAATATTGGATTCCGTTTACAACTTTGAGATAAATTATCTCGGATACCCTCCCCCGCCGCCCGATAACGGAATGGGAGGAGATAATAAATACGACGTATATATTCAAAGTCTCGGCAATACCTACGGATTTACCCAACCGGAAAATCCAACGGCTCCTGGAAGCCAGACATACACTTCTTATCTGACGCTTGATAATGATTACACCGGTTTTTACACAACCGGTTAGAACGCCGTGAGGGTAACATG
>JBJKTB010000253.1:0-3965 GCA_046703345.1 Ignavibacteriaceae bacterium | reverse complement strand
GGTATAATGGATTAGCGGAGTATTGTAATGACGGGATGTTGATTTTCGGGCATTACCGCTCCAATATTCCATTTTTTTTAATTCAATATGAAAAAGAATTCTTGAGTAAGTTAATTATTTAAAATTTGATGAGAGAATTTTTTTATTCCGCCCTTTGGTAGAATGGTTTTTATTGGTTATTTTTAACGATTGTTTGCGCAAACTGTCGTATAACAGGCGCGGATAAAGTATCCGGTAAAAATTTTATTAGAAAAAATTTCAGTTATAAAGGAAAGTTAAATGCTCACTAAGAAGAAAAAGCTGTCGAAGAAAGATATAAAAGAAGACAAACTGGTTTCCTTTTATTACAAGGCGTATGCTTTTGTCGACGAGAACAGATCGCGCGTTATAAGCTACGGAATCGGATTTCTTGTTGTTGTAGCTGCTGTTATCTTTTATGTAAATCATAAGCATCAGCAGAACATGGCGGCAGCCGATCAGCTTGCAAAGGTTATTAACTTATACGATCAGGGAGCATACCTGGAAGCTATTGAAGGCCATGCTGGCACCGATGAAATAGGTCTGAAAAAAATTGTTGAGGAATACGGCAGCACCGAAAACGGAGAGACGGCTAAGATCTATCTTGCCAACGCGTATAACTTTCTCGGCAAATACGACGACGCTTTGAAATATTACGAAGATTATGACGGCAGCATAAGCATGTTTAAAGCGACTGCTCTTGCCGGCGAGGCGGGATACTACGCCGACAAAAAAGAGTACGAGAAGGCGGCAGATCTATACGAAAAAGCGGCCCATGTTTCAGAAACCGACGTACTTAATCCAGATTACCTTCTTTACGCCGGTATCAACTATCTGAGCGCGGGTAAGAAAAAAAATGCTAAAGAAATGTTCGATACTATTAAAAAAGACTACGACACCTCTCCGGCCAACATGGAAGTTAATAAATACCTGGCTCAAGTAGAATAAAGGTTTTATCGGTTTTTCCGCGGTTCCGGATTTCCTACCGGAGCCGCGGAATTACAAAAATCACACCATAAATCAGTTCTTATATTCAACTCACCGTATATTCTTGCGCATGATCGCACTTGTTTCATTTCGCACGTATTTATACTTGATTTACGAAATAGAATTTAAGATATTGGGCGTCGATAATCTTATTGTTACCCCGTTAAATGGGGACTCGGCTACGATGGGATGCAAAATCTGTTTTTTTTCCGGAAGACTAAAAGTTGGGAATTCAAATTTTATCTTAAAATATAATTCGGCAGCATATTTTTAAACTGGCATTATAAAGATAATTTAAGTCGGAATTTTAATTCCGATCGCGGAAATTAAGATCAATTCCGCCCGGTTAAACGTTTTATGCCGGGCCATACTACCATATATAATAAAGGAGACAGATATGAGGAAAGCGTTACTTTTATTCTTCATGATTTTGTTCGGAGGTACTTTTACTTTTTCACAAGTAAAGATGGTATCTGCTTATAGTTTCCCCCCTAATGATTCTGTTTATTCAGGATTAAACAGTATAAGAGGCGTTGCTTATGCATCTAATCCATTTGGTGATGGCACTCCGGCTATAGCAGTTACAAATTATAATGCTACTGGAACTGTAAGTGTTTTTATACCGGTTGGAGATGATTCATTAAAAATGGTTTGGACATCACCTTTATTACAGCATGGATCAGGCTCAGCAGAACTTACCCCTCGCTATGTACTCTTCGGAGACTTAGATAATGATGGAAAGATTGAGGTAATATGTCAGGCCGGACCTGTGGGCATTTATATATTTGAATGGGACGGTGTCGCGGGATCTTATAATTTTGGTGACAAACCTTCTCAGATTATCGGCGCTCCTCCTCTATTAAATGCCGAAGGAAACTGCGAATATATGGAATGTTCGGATGTTGACGGCGACGGACAGAACGAACTTACGGTTGCTTATAATTCATCCCCCAATTCTAACGACGCTTACTATGTAATAAGCGCATCAGGCGACTGGAGTACAAACGATCCCGGATTTTCAGGATTCGTTGTAGAATATGAGGGTGTGCGTACCGAGCTCGGCGCCTGGAAACTTGACGGCGGTACTCCTTATGCAATGATAGCGGCGGATTTCTTAGGGAACGGTAAAAAAGAAATCCTATTACATAACTGGAACCTGAAAAACATCACTATGCTTAATCCTACCGGGCCGAATACTTATCAGTTAGCCGATACGGTTAACGGCAAACAGAACATTCAGCTGGGCGGTACATTAGACGAAGTTGCGCTGTTCGGCGGAATGGCCGCGGATGTAGACGGCGACGGCAGGCAGGAAGTTTATTTACCGACTTATGCGGCGCAGGACAATGCCGGCAATTATCCTCATACCGGCTGGGTTCATATGATATCGTTCGACAGTCCGCAGAACAGTACAAATGAATTAGACTCCAGCGATGTTTTTGTGCTTGATCTAAAAAGCCAGCTTGATATACCTGACGGTTACGCAATATTCGGCTACGGACAGGGAGACATTGAGGGAACCGGAAAAGCTCATTTATATTTCTCCAGCTCTTATCCGTTCAATGTGATTTCAGCAGAATTTGAAGGCGGAAACAAAAAGGATATGAACAACTGGAAGATCACCGATCTTTATCCTGGCGACTCAACAATTTATTCGGCAATTACAATTAAGGATTCAGCCGGAACAATTGACAGCAATAAAACCGTTCAGACCGCATTCGTCTCCAAGATGTACGACAATTATACTCATCTCTTCAGCAAAACAAATGAAGATATGATACTGCCGTACCAGGCTATTAACGACAGCATTGACATTACAAAACTTACCTGGAATTCAGGCACCAGCCAATTCGATACTGTTAAAAGCAAAATACTTAATCCGAAGCGCTGGTCGCTTAGAGTTCTTGAAGGCGGTGCTGCAACCGGAATAAAGGTGAAGGACGTAACTCTAATTACTCCGACCGATTATAAACTCGAGCAGAACTATCCAAATCCGTTCAATCCTACCACTACTATAGGATTTAGTCTGCCTGTTAAAGACAGAATTACTCTTAAAGTATTTGATATACTCGGCCGCGAAGTAGCTACTCTTGTTAACAATCAGGAATACAGCAAGGGAAGTTATAACGTTAGCTGGGACGGAACCAACAATTTCGGCCAGTCGGTTGCCAGCGGAAATTATATCTGCCAGCTTAAGTTTGGAAACTTTACAAAGAGCATAAAGATGACTTTGCTCAAATAATCTGCTCTTGAACTTTAATTTTCAGCCGCGGGATAATTTCCGCGGCTTTTTTATTTTTATCCTATTTACTCTGGCGATACAAAGTTTTGAACGAAGCCCATCATTCAGAATACCTGGCTGACACGAAATTCAAAATTCTGTTGAAATTATTTACATATTTTAAAATCAAGCCGAAACGGCAGTAAAAAATATTTTTATATAGTTTATTCTCATCAACTTTTAATAGGTTATTTTGACGATTGAAGCTGATTCCAAAATTTATGTGATTTTTGATGAAAACGGGCAAAAAATAACTAAATAATACCGGTTTTTGCATAAAACACGGCTGTTTTTAAATTCAAGGTTTCTTGACTTTCAAGGCTTATATCTCTATTTTTTTGGTCTATTTATTCACAATTAATCATCAGGATTTATGGCAGATACTTCGGATTTCAGAAACGGTTTAATCATCAAGTTTAAAAACGATCTGTATACAATAACAGAATTTCAGCATGTCAAGCCGGGTAAAGGCGGGGCTTTCGTAAGAACCACATTAAAGAACCTTCGCAACGGCAAAGTTCTGGATAATACTTTCAGAGCCGGCGAGGGAGGTGAAGTTGTGCGTGTTGAAAGAAGAAAATATCAATACCTCTACCGCGATTCGGATTTTCTTGTATGCATGGACAACGATACATACGAACAGATCAACGTTCCCGTAGAATATTTCGGCGACGGAGTA
>JBJKTB010000252.1:0-5964 GCA_046703345.1 Ignavibacteriaceae bacterium | reverse complement strand
AATATATCTGGCAGTTTACGGGCGGCAAGCCGGTAATCAACAGCTGGCAGAGCTTAAAAAATGTACCGGCCTTTACGCCGCAGTCCGACGCCATGAGCAGGGATCTTAAGAAACGCGGCTTTAAATTTGTCGGCTCAACCATCTGCTACGCTTTTATGCAGGCGGTGGGAATGGTAAACGATCATACGGTGGATTGTTTCCGACATAAAGAATTGTTATAATTTCGTTCAAAGATTGGCGACTTATATAAAATAAAATTTAATCGAGGCAAAAATGATCAGTAAAGAGCTTCTCGACATATTATGCTGTCCCGAGACCAAAGCAGACCTTGTACTTGAAGGCAACAGCCTTGTATCGGTGGATAAAAATACGCGCCGCCGTTACAGAATTGAAGACGACATACCTATCATGCTGATTGAGGAATCGGAGCAGCTCCCGATGGAGGAATGGAAAGCTATAATGAAAAAACACGGCAGGAAGGCGGAATAACTAGCTGCTTATGGATCCTATTAATATCATAGTCGGTTTTAATATTATAGCTACTTTCGGAGCGAACCTGGGTGGAGCAAGAAAGGGATTAAAGTCAACCGTAGTTGTTCCGAAAGAAAAGCCCAAAACATATCTTCAGAAACTTCCGCTTGTACTGGCTGTAATTTCTCTGCTTGCTTTGATCTTTGCGGTCTTCCAAATCGGTACTATTGCATATTCCGATTCGTATTTCGGCTTAAGAATAGCGGCCTTAATAATATACCTTATTTCTTCCTGGCTGCAGATTGCCGCGACAAAAACTCTGGGCGACGTATACTCGCAGGATATCCTTATTCTCAGAAATCACAGACTTGTAACAAAGGGTTTGTACAAAGTTATTCGCCATCCACAGTATTTATTTCAAATATTGATGGATCTCGGCGGCGGAATCGCTACAATGGGATACATAGTAGTTGTTATCGCGATAGCAGAAATCCCAATTCTGATTATGAGGGCGTCTGCTGAAGAAAAACTACTTCAGAAAAATTTTAAGGACGCTTTTTCCGCATACAAAAAGAAGAGCGGATTTATGATCCCGTTCATCGGTTAATTCAATCTTATTTTTCTTGTCGATGAAAATTAAAATCCTCAACATCCTTCTTATTTTGATTTATGTTTCCGTTAACGCGCAGAACATAACCCGGCTCCCAGTCGTAACCGGCGGCGGAACTCACTATGTTCCGGTTTATGACAGGGAAGGAACCGTTTACATTGCTGTAATACCGCTTGCGGACGCGTTGAAATCGGCCTATCAGTATGACCCCGCCAGCGAAAAGTTAACCCTGAATTTTCCCGGCCACAAATTATTTATCACCGCGCGGAATCCGTTTCTTGTTCTGTATTCCGATGAAAAAGAAAAGTCTGAAATATTTCAGCTGCCTACATCCACATATCTTATAAAAGACCAGATATACATTCCGCTTGAATATTCACTGGATATCCTGCGCGCCGCTGCCGGAACTGAGATGGTTTATAAAAAACCCGATGAGCTTCTTGTTAAAGATTCAGGCAGGAAGGAAATAACGGAAATCGCTCCTTCGGAAAAAAACAATTCCCCGTTCGATATCAGCGGGATTTCCATCGAAGAAAAAGCTAACGGCACCCTGGTGCACGTTTCTTCCGGAAAGAGGATTTATTCTTACAACAGTTCATTTAAAGACGGCGTGCTTACTATAATATTCAGGAATGTTCACGCCGATGTTTCGAAGATCGACAAAACCGGCGGCCAGGGACTTGTTAAATGGATAAAAGCAAAAAACATTAAATCGGATACTGAACTGAAATTCGGATTAAGCCGGGAATTTACTACGAGTGAAGTGCTTAATGTTGACCAAAGCGACGACCTGCTTATCGCGCTTCACAATAAGATTTTCGAAAACCATGCCGTCCGCAAAAAAGAAAAAGCGAAGTGGCAGTTTAACGTTATAGTTATAGATCCGGGACACGGCGGAAAAGACTCCGGTACGATAGGCGTTGACGGGATTAAGGAAAAAGACATCAACCTCGCCATCGCATTAAAACTGGGAAAAGATATACGCGAGCAGATGAAAGGCGTGAAAGTTGTTTTTACCAGGAAGACCGACAAGTTTGTAGAACTATACAGGCGGGGACAAATTGCCAATGAAGCCGGCGGAAATCTTTTTATCTCAATTCACTGCAACGCTACGCCGAAGAAGCCGAGCAGCGTAAACGGATTCGAAGTGTATCTGTTAAGACCCGGGAGAACCAAGGAGGCAATCTCAATTGCGGAGAGAGAAAACAGCGTAATAAAATATGAAGACAATCCCGCAAGATATAAAAGGCTTACTGACGAAAATTTTATACTCGTCAGCATGGCGCAGTCTGCTTATATGAGATATTCAGAAAAGTTTGCCGATATTCTTGACAAGGAATTCAGCAAAGATATTTCAATCGAACCGCTTGGAGTAAGGCAGGCCGGATTTTACGTACTTGTCGGCGCGTCAATGCCGAGCGTGCTTGTTGAAACCGGATTTCTTTCAAACCGTCACGATGCTCGTTACTTAAACAGCCGAAACGGGCAGGCAAAGATCGCCGAATCGATCACCAAGGCAATCGAGAAGTTCCGCTCGGTGTACGAAAAAAACATCGAGGCTGAATGATCTTTAATCTGCCGCAAACCCCTAAAAATCTCATCCCGGTTTCTCATCTTAAAACTAATTATTGCCATTTATCACAGGCATAAGGCCGTCCGTGCAAAAAATTAAATTTTACTTGACAGACATGGTAAAATGCTTTAGATTTGGAAACCCAAAATACAGAATTGGTTTCCGTGGTATAAAATATTGAAATTTGAGCAGTTTTAGGACTGTTTTTTTTAAGCCTGAACGGAAACTAAAAAAACGTATTCAGTGTTTATCGTAGAAAGGTGATAAAATGTCGGATGATATTGAGGTAAAAACAAGGATTCTCGCTCAGGCGGAGGAGATGTTTCTTCGTCACGGTTTTGCAAAGGTAACGATGGACGAAATCGCTTCAAGTCTGGGTATGAGCAAGAAGACGCTCTACAAATTCTTCTCAGGAAAAGAGAATCTCGTGCTGGAGCTGATAAAAAGCCGCCAGTGCGAAAGTGAATCCCACGTAAACGAAATTTGGGCCGATCCCGAACTCGATTTTGTTGGGAAGCTTAAGAAAATGATGAACTACATAGGAAAGCAATCCTCGAAGGTGAGGGGACCGCTTTTCGAAGACCTGAGGAAAAGCATGCCCGAGATCTGGAACGAGGTTCATGATTTTAATAAAATAAAAGGACTTCAAAAGGCTGTTGAACTTTTTCAGAAAGGAGTTGACAGCGGAGCTTTCAGAAATGATATCGGACAGGAAATAGTAATTTTAATTTATTCGAGAGCGATACAGGGAATAATAAATCCGGAAACACTCTCACAGCTTCCTTTTTCGGCTAACCAGGCCGTTGAGACAATCTTCAAAGTAATTTTTGAAGGTATACTTACGGAAGAAGGAAGAGCAAAATATATATCGTATCAACCCGCAGAGCAAAATAATAAGGAGAAATATGACTAGAATATTAAGATACTTTATCGTAACCATGCTGATTGCGTTTACGGGGACGCAGGTAATGGCACAGAACGCTAGGAATCTAACTTTAGAGCAAAGTATTGAGATAGGCCTGCAAAACAGCAAGACGCTGCACTCATCTAAAATGAAAATATTTTCGGCGGAAGCGCAGCTAAGTCAAATCAATGCATCGAGGCTGCCCTCTTTAAGTTTGAATGCTTCTTATACAAGATTAAGCGCAGTTAATCCTTTTACGGTTCAAACTCCGTTCGGGCCGTTTGAAATTTCGCCGTCAATTCTGAACAATTATAATTTCAAATTGAGCCTGCAGCAGCCGATCTTCACGGGATTTAAACTTGCAGGCAGCGCGGATATGGCCCGTTTTAGTTCTCTCGCGGCGAAGCAGGATTTTACAAAAGACGAGCAGGAAGTAATATTGAATGTTAAGAACGCTTACTGGGGAGTGTTTGAAGCGAATAAAATGAAAGAAGCCGTCGACGAGAACGTAGCGCAGATTAAAGCTCATTTAAATGACGCGCAGAATTTCTTCAAACAGGGACTGGCGACTAGGAACGATATTTTAAAAGTAGAGGTTCAGCTTTCCGAGGCGCAGCTTAACCAGATCGATGCTAATAATTCGGTGAAGCTTGCGGTTGTGAATCTGGATAACGTGCTGAGTCTTCCTTTAACAACCGAGATAAAAGTTCAGGACACCGTGCGGATAGAAAATGAGAATATTCCCGAGCTTGCGGAGCTTATTCAGAAAGCTCTTAAGAACAGACCGGAGCTGAAATCTATGCAGTACCGGGTAGATGCAAGCAAATCGGGAATAACGGTGGCTCAGTCCGACTGGTATCCGCAGATCTTCTTAGCCGGCGATTATTATTATCAGAATCCTAATCAAAGAATACTGCCGACTCAGGCAAAGTTTAACGGAACGTGGGATGTGAGCGTCGGGCTTTCCTTCAACTTATGGAACTGGGGCGCTACCGGCGATAAAACAGATATGGCACGCGCTCAATACGAACAGGCGCAGGACGGCTACAAGACTTTAAGGGACGGAGTTAGTCTTGAGGTAACTCAGGATTATTATAATCTGGTTAAAGCAAAAGAAAAAGTCTTCGTGTCTGAACAGACTGTTAGTCAGGCTGAAGAGAATTACAGGGTTACTGACGAGAAGTACAAACAGGGACTGACTTTGAACTCCGAGCTTCTTGACGCGGAAGCTGCGCTGAAGCAGGCAAGGACCGGCTACGCGCAGTCGGTTGTGGAATTTGAATTAGCAAAAGCCAGGCTGGAAAAAGCCACAGGCGGGAAATAATTATTTTTTAACAAGGGCAGAAAAATGAATAATAAAATAAAATATGCGGGAATCGTAATTATAATATTTGCCGTTATTGTTGTTGTACTTTTGAATAACAGGGCAAAGATTAAAGCGGCCGAGAATGTTGTGAATGTGAGCGAGTATCCGGTTAACGTAGATACGGTAAATATGAAATATTTAACCGATCATCTTAACCTTGTCGGTACAATACAGGCCAACAATGATGTGCCTATTGTTTCCGAAGCGCAGGGCAAGGTGACTAAAGTGGACGCTGAAGTTGGTGACTACAAAAAAGCGGGTTCCACATTAATTCAGCTAGACGATGTTCTTGAGCTTGCCTCTTACAAGACGGCGGAAGTTAATTATCAGAAGACGCAGAAAGATTACGAGAGATATCAGACTTTATACAAGGAAAAATCCGCTACAGACTCGCAGCTCGAATCGGCTAAACTTGCTCTCCAGTCGGCTGAGGCGCAGTATATAGTTGCTAAGAAAAACTACGACGATACTAAGATAACCACACCAATTTCCGGTATCGTAACTTCAAGGAAAGTGGATCTGGGAGATTACGTACAAAATCACTCGGTTGTTGCGGAAGTTGTGGATATAGCTTCGCTAAAGGTGATGATTAATGTTGCAGAAATGGACGTATTCAACTTGCGTGTAGGCGACAAAGTGCAGATTACAACGGATGTTTATCCCGGCGTTACTTTCGAAGGCAGAATAAAAACCATTTCGGATAAGGGAGACGCCGCGCATACCTACCCGGTTGAGGTTGATTTAAGCAACAGCCGAGAGCACCCGTTAAAAGCAGGTATGTTTGCGCATGTTATTTTCAAATCTGTCTCAAGAAACAAATCGCTCGTAATACCCAGATACGCGCTTATAGGAAGCATTAAGGACGCGCAGGTTTTTGTTGTAGGAAACGGAGAAGTAAAATTGCATAACCTGGTTATTGGAAAAACTTCCAATAATTACCTTGAAGTCCTGTCGGGATTAAAAGCCGGCGATGTGATAGTGGTTAACGGACAGAATAATCTTAAAGACGATTATAAAGTTAAGATAATAAAATAAGTCGC
>JBJKTB010000251.1:0-8757 GCA_046703345.1 Ignavibacteriaceae bacterium | reverse complement strand
TATTTATTCCGAGGACCAAGAAGATTTTCGACCTGATGCATGAATTTCAGGAAAAAAAGATGCATATTGCTATTGTAGTTGATGAGTACGGCGGTACTGCAGGACTTATCACTCTTGAAGACATTCTTGAAGAAATTATAGGTGAAATAAGAGACGAGTACGATAAAGAAGAAAATCTGATAACTAAAATTTCCGATAACGGTTATATTGTACTCGGTAAGATGCCGGTTGATGAGCTAAGCGAAGTATTAAACGTAAACCTTCAGACCGAAGACTCTGACTTTGAAACTATCGGCGGAATGGTTTTAAATTATGCTGGACATATTCCTAAAGAAGGGTACTCTTTTCAACTGGAAAATCATAAATTTACAGTTAAAGAAATTTCGAACAAGAGAATTAAAAAAGTATTAGTAGAAAAAACGCAGGCGGAATAAACTCTTAAATGAAAAAAAGCTGTTTCATCAGGTCTATCATAATACTGACTATCTTAACAGCAGTGATACTTTATCTTATTAACCACAAATTCAGCGAACTGGTTGTGAATCCCGGCAAGCATTTAATAATTAATCAGATCAATAAAGATTTTGAATACGTTAAAGACACGCCTGAGAAAGATTCGCTGAAATTACTTATCAATAATTATATCTTCAAAATTAAAAACCTGAATAATTTATCCGATAAAACCGTGGGGGATTTTGCTGATTCTCTTCAGAATGCACTGCAGGATAGTATAATAGACCGCCGGGAATTTAACAGCCTCTCACGACTCTTAAAAAGAAAAGCAGCAAAGAAATGAAAGATCAAAGAAAAACTGAAATTAAAGTCGGTGTAACCGTACTTGCCGGCATAATTATATTCTTGTGGATATTCGGATGGGCAAAGAACTTCAGTCCAACTTCCACCGAAAAAAATATAACCGTAAAATTCGGGAACGTTTCAGGTCTGGAAATCGGCGACGACGTAACAGTTAACGGTGTAAGAAAGGGACATGTTGAAGATATTACATCGAAAGGGAACAGCGTTTTCGTAAAATTGGGACTTGAAAACAATGTTAATTTAAGAAGCGATGTTACTTTTGCGATTTCTATGGTTGACATGATGGGGGGGAAGAAAGTAGAAATTAAACCCGGCATATCCGCAGAGCCTCTTGATTACGGAAAGGTTCAGCAGGGAACTTTTTACGCAGATATACCGGAGGTTATGTCTCTTGTTGGCTCAATGGAATCTGATATACAGCAGACTCTGGCAAATGTTAAGCAGGCCCTCACTTCACTTAACAGTTATCTGGCAGATAAAAAGCTGCAGGAAAATATAAAAACCACAGCGGAAAATCTCAGTGCGCTTACAGAGAAACTGAACCAGGTTCTGGAGGAGAACAGGAAGAGCATTAAAATTGTAGCTTCGAACAGCGCGGAATTGACGAATGAAGCGAAGCAGTTTATATCCGACAACAAAAAAAACGTATCAGCTTCAATCAGTGAAGTAAGTTCGGTATTAAAAAGCACCGATTCTCTTCTTGTGAAGATGAATGAATTTGCCGACGAAACCAGGGCAAAGAAAAACAACATCGGTAAAATAATGTACGATGAGAAAATGTACGATAACCACTCGCAGTCCGTTAAGCAGATAAAAATCCTTACTCAAGTGCTTATAGAACAGCTTAAAGCTGAAGGAGTTAAAGTAGATGCGCACATCAGTCTTTTTTAGAAACACAGCCGTTTCCTCGCTGCTGCTAAGCATTCTGTCATTCGGAATTTCTTCCGGCGCAGTTCACGAACCGGTACGCGCGAAGAACGGAATGGTTGTTACCGCCAGTCCGCTCGCTACAAAAGTGGGAGTGGAAATATTGAAGAAAGGCGGAAACGCGGTTGACGCCGCTGTTGCTGTCGGATTTGCGCTTGCCGTAACATATCCTTACGCGGGCAATATAGGCGGCGGCGGATTCATGGTCATTCATCTTAAAGACGGCCGCAACATTACTATCGATTACAGAGAAAAGGCTCCTTTAAGCGCAACCAAAGATATGTTCCTTGACAAGCACGGTAATTTTGATCCTCATCTCAGCCAGCAGGGCACAACCTCCGCTGGAGTGCCGGGAAGCGTTGCAGGTTTGATCGATGCTCTTCGTCATTACGGAACTATGAGTCTTGCTCAGGTAATTCAGCCAGCTATAGATCTTGCCGAACAGGGATTTGAAGTGGATTATAAGACCGCCGCCTCATTTAAAGAATATTTCCATGATTTCGAAAAATATAAATCGACAATGCATGTTTTTTCGAAAGAAGGAAAGCCTTACGAAGAGGGCGATGTATTAAAACAGCCTGATCTGGCAAAGACTTTAAAAACAATCAGAGATAAAGGCGCGGAGGGATTTTATAAAGGGTGGGTAGCCGACAGCCTAGTTAAACAGATCCGCTCGATGGGAGGCTACATAACAAACGCTGATCTTGAAAAGTACACTGCTATGGAGCGTAAGCCTATTACAGGTAATTATCGCGGTTACGAAATTGTATCGATGCCGCCGCCCAGTTCCGGAGGTATAGCGCTGGTCGAGCTTCTGAATATACTGGAGAATTATCACTTTAAATCGGGCGATTGGGGAAGCAGCGAATATATCCATGAACTTGCCGAAGCAATGAAGCATGTATACGCGGACAGGACTTCTTATCTCGGCGACAGTGATTTTTATCCGGTACCTGAAAAAGGACTTCTCTCAAAATCATACGCAAAAAGATTATTTGAAGAAATTGGTAGCAGAGCTACGCCTGCAAAGGAGATTCATGCGGGCGACGTAAAAAAATACGCGGAGAGCAATGAGACTACGCACTATTCAATTTACGACTCGCACGGAAATGCCGTCAGCACAACGACAACAATAAATTCAGGATACGGTTCAAAGATAGTAGTATCAGGAGCGGGATTTTTCCTTAATAATGAGATGGACGATTTCAGCTCGAAACCAGGCGCGCCCAATCAATTCGGTCTGCTTGGAAGCGAAGCTAATTCCATACAGCCGCAGAAGAGAATGCTAAGTTCTATGACACCGACAATAGTATTAAAAGACGGAAAGCCGTTCCTTATAATCGGGGCTCCAGGCGGTTCCACGATAATAACGACAGTTCTGCAGGTAATCTTAAATACTGTCGACTTCGGCATGAACATCGAGCTGGCGGTTGATATGCCGAGGATTCACGATCAATGGCTGCCGGATGAGATCTGGTACGAAAAATACGCGATGCCGAAAGACGTAATGTTGAACCTCGAAAAAATGGGCTATAAGCTTAAAGCTGTCGATCATCTGGGACTGGCGGAAGGAATTTTAATTGATAATAAAGATCATCTTATTTACGGCGCGTTCGATCCGAGAGGACCCGGACTGGCGGAAGGATACTGAACGAGTAAAAAAGAAAAGGTTAGTATATGGTTCTTGGAATCGGAATAGATATCATTGAGATCGATAGGGTAAAGAGCAGTGTTGATAAATACGGCGATCATTTCCTTAATAAGATTTATACACAAACCGAATTAGAATACTGCATGTCGAAAGGGAACAAGTACCAGCATCTTGCGGCGCGTTTCGCAGCGAAAGAAGCGGTATATAAAGCTCTTTCGACAGGACTTCACAAAGAAATAGGCTGGCAGGATATTGAGATCTACAACGAGCCTAACGGAATGCCGGTTGTCAAACTAAGAGGAGAATTTTCATCTTTCCTGCAAAACGATAAAAGTTTAAAAATTTCGATGAGCCATTCGAGAGATTACGTTACCTGCGTAGCGATAGTGTACAGAAACTCTTCAGAATAATTTTACACTTCATAAGATTCATTCATCCGCTTATTCATACTGGTTTACATTGTTGAGAACCGTCATCCGAGGTATGTATTTAATTGGCAAATCCATCGGCGATTATTTATATTTGAGGATAAAATTACGTTCTTTCAGATAAAATGACGTTCTCGGCGGCCTGCGATTCAACAATTTTGATGCAGTAAACAATGGAACGGAAAAATCAACCGGGGATAATAATACATGATATCGAAAAACTTTTTCAATATTTTTAATTACGGTTCGCTGGCGTTGGTAGCTGTTCTGGTTGTGATGATGTATGCTAAGCTTATACCAAGCGAGACTTTCATATTTATTTTGGCATTTACAATTATTCTTCTTGTAGCTAGAATTGTATTAAGAGTTTTCTATATAAAGCAAACACGAAAGAATAACGCAGGAGGATGAATTCGAAACTTCAAAACGCGTAAACGGAAAGCTTAATGCGAAGGTATTAATACTTAACCAGAGTTACGAACCTATTACGATCTGCAACATTAAGAAGGCGGTAATTCTGCTTTACCTCGGTAAAGCTGAGCTTGTACTTAATGATAACCGGAAAGAGGTACGAAGTATTTCGAGCAGTTTCCCCTGGCCGAGCATAATTAGACTTAGCCACTTTGTTAACATACCTTATAAAAAAGTAGTATTAACGAGAAAGAATATTTTAAGACGAGATTCGTATAAATGCGCTTACTGCGGAAGAAGCGATCTGCCGCTTACTATTGACCACATAGTTCCCAAATCTAAAGGCGGCACCGACTCATGGGAAAACCTGGTCTGCGCGTGTACTTCATGCAACAACAAAAAAGGCGATAGAAGTCCCGAAGAAGCTCAAATGATGCTTATGAACAGACCGTTTAAGCCGAGCCACATCATGTTTATTAAAAATGTTGTGGGCAAATTAGACGAGAATTGGAAGCCTTATCTTTACCTCGCTTGAGTGCGTCATTTAATTTCTGTATAACTTCGATAGACAAGAATATTAAACCCATTATTATTATCTTAATCAATTAAATTTTAAACAATTCCGGAATTATGGCAAAAAAAAGAATATTGAGCGGAATGCGGCCCACAGGCAAACTTCACATTGGCCATTACGTAGGCGCATTGGAAAACTGGATTAAACTTCAGAATGATTACGAAAGCTATCATCTTATAGCTGATTATCATGTATTAACCACTAAACTTGAAACAAGTGATATTTACCAGGACTCGGTGGATATGCTTATCGACTGGCTGGCGGCCGGACTCGATCCCGTTAAGAGCCCAATGTTTCGGCAGTCGAAGATAAAAGCGCACACTGAGCTGAACCTGATTTTCGGCATGCTTATCACCGTTAACAGGCTGGAAAGAAATCCCACGCTGAAAGACCAGGTTAGGGATTTGAATATAGAGAACGTTATATACGGTCATTTAGGCTACCCAGTTCTGCAGGCGGCCGATATACTTCTTTACAAAGGCGACGCGGTGCCGGTGGGAGAAGACCAGGTTCCGCATGTTGAAATTACGCGCGAGATCGCCAGGAAGTTCAACAACCAGTACGGAGCAGTATTCCCGGAACCAGAAGCGCTGCTGACAAATTTCGCCCGACTTCCCGGGCTGGACGGCAACGCGAAGATGAGCAAGTCGCTTAATAACACTATTCTTCTTTCCGACGAACCAGAGACGGTAAAAGCGAAAATGAAAAAAGCGGTCACCGATCCGAATAAGATCCGCAAAGGCGATCCGGGAAATCCCGATATTTGCTTAGTCTTCGCTTACCATAAAAAGTTTAATCCCGGCGAAGTGCCTGAGATTGACGCGGGCTGCAGGTCCGGCGCGCTCGGCTGCGTTGACTGTAAGATGAAGTGTTCAACAAAAATTTCGGAAATGCTCGCGCCTATTATTGAGAAAAGAAAATTTTATGAAGACCGGCCCGGCGAGGTAAAGCAAATCCTTGCTGACGGTGAAGACAGAGCCGGCAGAACAGCTGAGGCAACAATAAACGAAGTCCGCGAAAAAATGAAACTGGGATAAAATTGTATAAGATAAAATTAGATCAGTTCGAAGGACCGCTGGATCTTCTCCTGTTTTTTATAAAACGGGACGAACTGAACATATACGATATTCCAATTTCGAAGATCACGAAAGAATTTCTAGATTACGTGAACTTGATAAAGATGCTCGATCTTGAGATAGCAGGCGATTTCATACTTATGGCATCCACGCTGATGCACATAAAAGTTAGAATGCTGCTTCCGCGCGAGGTTGACGAAAAGGGCGAAGAGATCGATCCGCGCGCCGAACTTATACAGGCGCTTCTTGAATACAAGCGCTATAAGGAAATGTCCGAAGAGCTTTCTTTCTTCGAATCGAACCAGCGGAAGGTGAGCTACAGAGGAAATTTTTCGTACGATGAGAAAGAATCTCCGCCCGATTTCGAAATACTTCTGAAGAACGTTACTATATTTGATCTGGCTAAGGCGTTCAGGAAAGCGCTCGAAAGCGTGAAGCCGGTTCCGGTGCATGAAATAAAAAAGATCAACATAACTATTGACGACCAGATAGCTTTTATTTTAAGCATGCTTGAGCAGAACAGCGAACTTCATTTTCTCAGTCTCGTGCACGGAATGAACGAGAAGATAAGGATAGTAATAACTTTTGTTGCTCTGCTGGAGATGACAAAAATGGGTATGCTTGGAATAAAGGAATCTGATAATTTTAACGATTTCGTACTGTTCAAAGTAGAAAATGGACAAAATTTATAATTCAATAATAGAAGCTTTGATATTTTCGTCGGACGATACTCTGCCGGCCTCGGATATAATCAAGGCAATAAAAGGAATCGACGGCGACGATACGCAGATAAACGGCGACGACGTGGATAAAAGCGTTGACGAACTGAACGCTTTCTACGACGAGCAGAATTTGGCGTTCAGGATAATCCGCATCGCTGGCGGCTTTATTTTCTCTACCAAGCCTGAATACGCAAAGTATATCGGTTACCTATCGTCGGAAAAAAGCAAGAGAAGATTAAGCCAGGCAGCGGTAGAAACCCTGGCCATCATAGCTTATAAACAGCCGATTACAAAACCGGAACTTGAGTCGATCCGCGGAGTAAACTCCGATTATATACTTAACACTCTTCTCGAGAAAAACCTTATAGCAATTACGGGGCGCGCCGAAAGCATTGGAAGACCTTTGCTTTACGGAACAACCGAGGAATTTTTAAAGTATTTCGGTCTCAATAAATTAAGCGATCTTCCCAAGCCGAGGGAGATAGAAGAGATAATGAAAGACGAGGATTTTCTTGAACAGAAGCAAAAGATACTGATGAACCTTTTGGAAGAAAACGCAGAGAAAGAAACACCCGAAGAACCGAACGATGCTGATTAGATTAAATAAATTCATCTCAGAAAGCGGAATTACATCCAGACGCAAATCGGAAGAGATCATTCTTCAGGGACGCGTTGAGATTAATAACAAAACCGTTATAGATCTGTCGTACAAAGTCGATACCGAAAACGACGCAGTTACCGTTGACGGCGAAAAAATTAAGCCGAGAAGAAACCTCTACTTCCTGCTTAATAAACCCAAAGGCGTTGTTACAACTACAGACGATGAAAAGAACAGGCGCACGGTTGTCGATCTAATTAAAACAGGCGAACGAATTTTCCCCGTAGGCAGGCTGGACTATAATACAACCGGAGTTTTGATTTTAACTAACGACGGAGACTTTGCAAATATTCTGACACATCCTAAAAATAAAGTACCCAGAGAATACGAGGTTAAACTCGACAAGCCGCTTACCGAAGAGGATAAGGAAAAACTGTGTAAAGGGGTTTATATGAAAGGCCGAAAGGGGAAATTTGTTAAGGTTGTTTTCCCCTCAAAAAAAAGCCGGATGCTTGTGAACGTAACCGGAATTGAAGGAAGAAATCATTTTGTAAAAAACATGTTCGGCGCACTTAACTATACTGTTGTCGCTCTTAACCGGATAAGTTTTGCAGGCATTACCGCCGATATACCGGCGGGCAGCTACCGTAATCTCACTAAAGATGAAATTACCGGAGTTATAGAAACATATGGGGGCTAAATTTTATATTCTGCTGCTTTTGATTTCTGCCTTACCGGCTTTTGCTTATCCTCAGGAAGCCTTGAGGGATACCACTCCGAAATACGCCTATTCCACCATACCCGAGTTCTGGTCGCAGATGAACGATATTTTCAACGACCCGAATTTCAGCAACGCCCAGTGGGGTGTTGTGATCCAATCGCTCGAAACAGGGGAATATCTGTACAAGCGCAACGAAGACAAACTCATGATGCCGGCATCCGACTTAAAGCTCTTTACCACGGCATCCGCGCTTGAATTATTAGGACCCGACTACCGCTTTAAAACCGATATTTACCTTAACGGAGAACTAGACGGCTCTACCCTGAAAGGGGATATCGTAATAAAGGGAAGAGGCGATCCGACGATTTCGGGAAGATTTTACGGCGGCGATATGCTTAAAGTTTTTAACGAGTGGGCCGACTCTCTTCTTAACGCGGGTATTGACGAGATAACTGGAAACATAATAGGCGATGATAACGCCTTTGATGAAGTGGGGCTCGGAACGGGATGGAGATGGGACTACGAGAGCGACTGGTTTGCCGCGCCTGCAAGCGCGATTTCTTTCAACGACAACTGCGTAGACCTTGAGGTCACCGTTAACAAGCAAACGCATCAGCCTCAGATAAAGATGACCCCTGAAACCAAATATGTTATAGTTCTTAATAAAGTGGTTACCGTGCCCAAGGATTCCGCCACATCGATAGATGTTTACAGGGAAACCGGAACAAACGTAATAACAGTATTCGGTACGATTAGGGATAATTCAGATTCGGTAAAAACTTATGTAACGGTAAATAATCCGACGCAGTACGCAATGGTAGTGCTGAAAGACG
>JBJKTB010000250.1:0-9160 GCA_046703345.1 Ignavibacteriaceae bacterium | reverse complement strand
CCGGAGCCGACCGGGTAGTTAAGGCTTACGAAGCCGGAGGCACGCGCATGGCTTCGCTTCTGCTGCGGCCTGGAGTTATAGATTTCATCGACATAGTTGCGCGCGAGCGAAACGTTGATCTCAGTATCGAGGAACTGGTCATATCGGGGAGCTCGCCCCTGGTAAACAAATCGCTTGTTGAATCGCCTATAAGAAAGGACCTTAACATAATAATCGTTTCCGTGCAGAAACGGGATAACAAATTTATTTATAATCCTGTTTCATCAACAAAAATTGAGGAAGGGGATAAGCTTATAGCACTCGGGGAAGAATCCAATTTGAAAAAACTGCAGGCATTATGCGGTTAGAAAGAAAAACGTTTATTAAAATCGAATGTATAAAATGTAGGGATTTGATTTATCAAATCCCTACTTCGGTTTAAATTATAATTACTGCTCGCGGATCAGTTCATCCTTCTCTTTTTCGTTAAATAGAAGAAGAGCAGTGCCGCGCAAAGGAATAAAAAGACAGCCGCAATTATGAAGAAGTATTGTTTCGGACTGAAGGATGTTACCTGAAGTCTGGCCCGGTTCACACCGTTCAAGTTCAAAATGTAAGCTTCAAGGTGTGCTATTTCCATTTGAGTTAAAGTGTAAGAATCACCGTAATCAAACATCTTTATCGCCGGATTGGGGCCGGCGGGAACAGCACCGTGCTGAATAAATTTATCTATGTTTTCCGCAAATGTCTGCGGATCGCTGCTGTAAAGATCTTTTGAGATCGGATTCAGCGCTGGGATCATGCCCGATGAGGTTCCCGGATCGGGAATTCCGCCTTTGCCGTTTACCCCGTGGCACGACTCGCAGTCCTGCCTGTACAATAGAGCGCCGTGGGATACGTTGCCGATTATATCAGCGGCCGGACCCGGAAGATCCGATTTGGGGTTAACGGTTTGAGACGCGTTTGAAGTATCGGCCGCAGTATTTCCTCCCGGCGTATTTGAAGCCGGAGCCTGTGCCGCCGCCGAAGAAGATTTTCCGGCAGGGTGGGGGCTTAAAAGATAGTCGGCAAGATCGCTTAACTGTTCTTTGCTCAGCATCGTAAACGGAGGCAAAATTGATTTCGGATTGTGCTTTTTCGAATCCGTTAGCTGCACGAGTATCCAGTCTTTTGTATGCCCGGTTTGTGATTCGTTTGTAAGATCCGGTCCTATTTTTCCGCCAGCACCGGACATTGTGTGGCATGCCGTGCATCCGTAAGTTGCGAACAGTGACTTACCCTTCAGCGCAGAAGGCGATAAAGCAAATGATTTTTTAACCTGCGCCTTAACCGGAGGAAGAGAAGTTTTTTCTTTGCTGTTTGAGCCGATTACGGTAAGTATCAGCACCAGGGCAACAAAAACGGAACCTCCTATCATCGTAGCAGGCCGCTTTAGGGGATTTCTTTCCTCCCGCTTGTCAAGGAAAGGAAGCGAGAACAAAATTAGGATTACGAGAGTCGGAATACCGACTGTTCCGATCACTTCAAGCGATCCCGGGAAGAATTTCAAAGCTTCGTATAAGAAAAGGAAATTCCATTCCGGCTTGGGAGTGAAAGTTGAATCAAGTACGTCCGCAGGTCCCGTGAAGGGAGGAGGATTAAATGCGGAAAGCGTTACCAGCAGTAAAAATATTCCTATAACCACTTTCATTTATTTGCTTATCTGATCGGGCCAGAAGTCGCCTCTCTTCAACCGTTTCTCACTTGTCCACGGGCCTACGCTGCCGAATTTTCTGAATGCTATCATATGAACCGCAATCATTGAGATAGCTATGCCTGGCAGAATAGCCGTATGAAGAATAAAAAATCTTGAAAGCGTAAGCTGACCCATTACCTTGCCTCCGATAAGCAGCGCTTTCAGTCCGCTGCCTATAAACGGAACGGTACCGGCAATGCTGGTGCCGACTTCAGCGGCCCAGTACCCTCTTTCATCCCAGGGCAAAGCCGCCCCTGTAAAGCTTAAGCCGATTGTTATTAGTAACAGAACTACGCCCAGAAGCCAGGTCATCTCTCGCGGCTTTTTATAAGCTCCCCAGACAAAAACCCTGAGCATATGAAGACCGACTAGCACTACCATTGCGCTGGCTCCCCAGTAATGAAGCCCGTGAATAAGCCAGCCGTAAGGTACAAACAGTCTAAAGAAGTTAAGGCTGTCGTACGCATGATCAATTGTCGGTACATAATAAAACAGCTGCCATATGCCCGTAACTATCTGCAGAATGAATACGAAAAGTGTGGCGCTTCCGAGAGTGAAGAAGAAACTTGCGCCGCCGGGAATTTCCTCATCCAAGCCGAGCTGGAGTATTTTTGCAACCGGCAGTCTGTCATTAATCCATTTCCAAGTTTTTGATGCCATAATATTTCCCTAAATAATTTCTTTGTTTGGCAAACCAGGTTTAAATCTTTCCCACAGTACATATAAATAATTATTCTTCGTTTTTGTCGGGAGAGTATCAAGCGGCCGTGGTGCGGGGCCCGAAACAACCTGGCCGTCTATGTTAAATACACTGTTATGGCAGGGGCATATAAACAGTTGTTTGTCCTCGTGCCAGAGATATCTGCAGCCAAGATGAGGGCAGATCGGAGAGTAAACCGTACTTTCATCATCCGATTTCTTAACGGCCCATACGTTTTCCGGCTGCACATTTTTAATAAAAGCATCGTGTTCCGTCATTACGAATGTTAGATTAACGGGCTTTTTTACAGGGAGCGAAGCAAGCTGCGTTAATTTTGAGTAAGTTGATTTAATTTTTTTCGTGACTCTTCCCGCAACTGATTCAAGCATGGGAATACCCGCGGTGAATACTATAAAGCCGCCGAATATTCCGCTGAGAGCTTTTAAGAACCCTCGCCTCGAAAATGAGCTCTCTTCAGAAGGCTTTTCGTTAATTAAAGACATAATTCTTCCTCGTTGTTACACAGTTATCTTTAAAGGATTTTTAATAAAACTAAGAATGTATTTTTAGGAACTAATAATGAATGCTGTTTTGATTTGAAAAACTTTTCGAAAAGTTTTTCTGTTCTTGGCAATTAAGGGCAAAACAGATCTATGCGGAGTTTAACTGATGTTTTCATGAAAGGATTTTTTATCCCATAACTCAAACGTTATAGATTTTTATGTTCTTAATTCCAGAGTAAATTATATAAATCTGTTCGGACTGCCTTTCATAATGCAGCCCGAACAGAATGGGGACCATGCTATTTCTTCTTTACATTTGACAAAAGATATTCAAGAACAGCTTTTGCCTGATTTTCCTTTAGGTATTGATCAGGCATTACGACTCCGTTGTATTCTTTTATTAATTTCTTCAACTCAGGTTCTTTTTTCTGCATCTCTGTTGTGTTCAGAAGGTAGTTCATTAAATATACAGGAGATGTTTTTGCAACTATAGGAATTAATGCAGGGCCAACCAGTTTGGAATTTAATTTGTGGCAGGCAAAACACTTGCTGTTGAAAATATTTTTCCCTTCCTTAACCAGCTTAGGATCGAGAGGATTGACTTTAACTTCTTTTACCGGACCGATACCGATGTTTTCTTTGTGAACCGAAGCTTTCTTAGCAGAATCTTTTTCCGCCTGAAAATAATTTGTCTTGTATTTTGTGGTTACTAACGGCTTGGCTTCGCTGCCGGAATAAGCAAAAAAAGCCAGTACTAAAAGAGCAAGAATTCCAGATACGATTTTCATATTATCTCCATGTGTATTTTTTTCATTACTTTATTGTATTTATCTTATTAACCGCCCGGCGGATAATGCATTTCCGCCGGAGAATGACTATCAATTTATTCTAGAACACTACCCATCCGAGCACGTAAAGCGTATTGTTATCGGAAGCGTTTCTTCCGGAACCGTCGTAATTAGTTGAGGCGCCGTTAAATTTATTGTATGCAACATACTGAACCGAAAACTGAGTATTAAGCCAAGGCAGATAAGTTACCTGCGCTATCATCCCGCTGCTGTTCGGGGAAGCCGTGGCATAACCGTCTACCGGATTTGCCGCATAGATCAATGCATCGTTATCTCCGCTTGTGGCAAAGTAACCGAGCGAGAATGCAACCCCTACAGGAAGATTATAATTCGCGTCTATCTTAAACGCATTAAGATTTAGTGAAGGATGCTGCGAGCCTCCCATTGCAAAAGTTGCGTCGAGGTTTTGTTTTTCGGTTATATAACTTGAGTGAGCGATTAAAGTACCGCTGTCAAAATTTCTTTCGTACTGCGCATCGAAACCGATGTCTGTATATTTGTCGGTACTGTTGTCGCCGATTCCGGTCGGGTAAAACTGCGAAGCCATTCCGAAAGTTCCTACTTCAAGGTAATCATTTTCCCATTGCTGCTGAATAGCAACACGCCAGTAAGGAGAGTAGCCTGCAAGTGTCATCGTCTGATCATCCGCAGTTTCGGGTATTGGCCCGCCTTGTTTAGTTACATGGTAAAGACTGAATTCACCGTAAATCAAATTATTATACAAAGCATATGCGCCTAAGCCTGAAACTAGTCCTCCTAAGTTGCCGATAATAGGACTTGCGCCCGGAGTAGGAGCTACGGCAGAACCAGCAAATGGAAAACCCCAAGCAGGAGTTGTATTCCAGACATCCTGTACTGTGGGATTATTATTTAAAGTTACTCCGTAAAGAAGATCGTTTGAAAACAGGGTAGTATGATCGGCAAACCTGAGATCGGTATTATCGAGTCCGAAGCTGCCTGACTGATCATCGTAAGTAACCTGAATAAAAGATCCGAAATTCGGAGAAATTGCGCCGGCTATAAATAAACTGAATTGCTGCGGGAATTCTGTTACATCGTTTGCGGTACCGGGTATTGTCTTTGCAATTCTATTGTGAGAACCTTGAATCATAGCAGAAATCGGAAGCATGCTGAGAAGTTTAAGGTTCGTATTATCTTCCTTATATGTAGATTGTATGGTAGCTATACCGGTCATGGTATAACCGTTTAATTTAAACAAACGGCCGAACGGCGTTAATTCGGGAAACACATAGTGGCATGAGCTGCAAGGCAAGTTTGTCTGCCGTGCAAAGCTCGGAATTGAATACGCTACATTACTTAATGCTAACATTAAAATCCCCGTAAGAACCGGTATGAATTTCCGGTATAGTACATTCTTTGTCATTTTAGAACCTCCCATATTTGTAATTATATCCTTTTGTTTTCGGTTATTTCAGGTCCTCTTTTGTTTGCTGCCCATAACCGTATGCAGTTTTCTAACAACTTTACCAAAAAATTAAAAAAAATGCCGTCGCCTTGATCACTGTTTTGATCTCAAGACAATTTGCTTTTAGCAGGTATAGGGAAAGGTTCTCTGAGGTCGCTGTTGAAGGTATTTCTCCAAATCCCCTTAGGCAATTATTAATTGACCGGTTTCCTTCTTTAGCATCTGTACCGTCGACTGATAACTTATTCAGTTAACGGGCCCGAAAATCTTATGTTATTAAGATCTTTAATTTAACAAATGCCTAAGGCGAATCAGAGTTTATTCCTTAATGCCCGGCTAAATCAATCTAAATAAGATTGCTGGCATTAAAAATTGTTGCGGTTGCCACAAATATTGTTCCAACATCATTTGCTTCAAAAAAAACGTTATCCGGCTTTTAGTTTACCCACATTCTTAATTTAGAGAAGCAACTACTGCGCATATTTTCACAATTTGGAAATTAATTATTCCGCATCCGGAAAATTTGACCATTTTGATTAAATAATCAAGTAAAAAAATAAAATACCGGGAAGCGGGCTTTAATTATATATTCCCCAATTCCCGGTATCCGAAAATAAACTACCAGATTTTTACTCTCACGCTGTCCGGTCTTTCCATCGGATCGCCTGGCTTTACACCGAAAGCTTTGTAAAATTCGGGTAAGTTGCTGAACGGTCCGTTTACTCTGAATTTTCCCGGAGAGTGAGGATCAGTCTTTAATCTCAGTTCCAGATTTGCATCACGGATGTTATTTCTCCAAACCTGTGCCCATGCAAGGAAAAATCTCTGGGCAGGAGTAAATCCGTCTATTTTTTTGCCTTCTTTGTATTCTTTCGTTTTCTCAAAAGCCGTAAACGCTACATTTAAGCCGCCGAGATCGGCAATATTTTCTCCCTGAGTTAATTGCCCGTTGATGTGGAAAGTATCTATAGGAGCGTATGAGTTAAATTGTTCAATGATGCGCTTGGCTCTTTCATCGAAATTTTCCGCGTCCTGCTTTGTCCACCAGTCGCGCAACTCTCCTTTGGAATCATACTTTCTGCCGTGGTCGTCAAACCCGTGCGTAATTTCGTGTCCTATAACCGCGCCCATCGCGCCGTAGTTAATGGCGTCGTCGGCATGCATGTCGAAGAAAGGCGGCTGAAGAATTCCGGCGGGAAAGACGATTTCATTTCTGGGAGATGAATTGTACGCGTTTACAGTCTGAGGTGTCATGCCCCATTCGGTTTTATCTACGGGTTTGTCGATCTTATTAACCGAACGCTCGAAGGCAAATTTATTAGCACGCATTATATTCCCGAGATAAGATTCGCGGTCAATCTTCAATTTGGAATAGTCGATCCATTTATCCGGATAGCCTATTTTAACTCTCATCGCTGCTAATTTTTTCAGAGCTTCTTTTTTTGTTGCTTCGCTCATCCAATCAACGCTACTTATTCGTTCGCCCATGGCTTTTAGAAGGGTGCGGACGATCTTCTCAGCTCTGACTTTGGCCTGCGGCGGAAAGGTCTTCTTTACGAACAACTGCCCGAGAGCCTCGCCTATATGCGAATCTGCCGCTTCTAGTACCCGCTTCCATCTTGGCTGCTGTTCTTTAAGTCCGTTCATATACTTGCCGTAAAAATCAAAAGAAGCGTTAACAAAGTCATCACTTAAATAATTTGCCGACGAGCGGATTAGATTCCATTTTAAGTAGGACTTCCAGCTCTGCAAAGGTACTTCCTTCATCATTAAACTTACTTCTTTAAAGAACTCCGGCTGACCTACGTTCAAATACTCAAATTTATTTCCGCCTGCGTCTTTAAAGTAATTCTGCCAGCCGAATGAAGGGGATAATTCCCGCAGCGCTGACAAGCTCATTTTGTTATAAGTCTTCTCCGGATTTCGTCTCTCAACACGGCTCATAGATGCCTTTGCCAGGCGCGCCTCAATACTCATTATCTCTGCCGCATCTTTTTCGGCAGCGGCTTTATCAGCACCGGTTAATTCGAACATCTTTATGATTAATTTTGAGTATCTGTCTCTTGTCTCAACCGATCTTTTATCATCCTTTAAATAATAATCCCGGTCCGGCAGTCCGAGTCCGCCCTGCGAAAGCTGAGCTATCATAATCGAACTGTTTTTGGCATCGGGTGCGGAAGAAAAATTAAATATAGGTCTTACTCCCATGTTGTTCAGCCGGGCAATTTCCGATGCAAGTTCGTCTTCGGAGTTTATTCCGTCAATCTTTTTTATTTCGGGAAGGATAGGCTTTGCTCCTTCCTCATTTATTTTTTTTGTGTCCATACCCGCGGCGTAAAAGTCGCCGACTTTTTGAATTATGCTTCCCGGTTTTGCATTTTTATTTCCGGCAGCTTTTTCAAGTATGTTCTTTAAGATGTCGAAGTTTTCTTCTTCAAGCTGTTCGAACGTTCCCCATCTGCTGTAATCTCCAGGAATAGGATTATTTTTTATCCAGTTGCCGACGGCGTAGTCATAAAAATCAACCCGCGGGCTTACGGCTGTATTCATCTCGCTTCTGTCAAATCCTTTAACCACGGAGCGGATTTTTTTCTGTGCAAGAGAAATCGGGCTTAAGGAGATTAATAGTATTGAGCAGGATAAGAGCAGCAGCATCTTCTGTGTTTTTCCTTTCATAGTTCACCCTTAAAAAAAGAATAAATTTTGCTAACGTTTAGAAACAAATTAAAGTTTATGTTTTAAAAATAAAAGGCGGCATATGCTGCCGCCTAATAATTAAAATAAGATTCGGAATCTTTCTACCAGATCTTTACAAGTTTATCTGCCGGCATTCTCATCGGATTTCCCGGCTTAACACCGAATGCTTCCCAGAATGCGGGCGTATTGCTCAACGGTCCGTCCACTCTGTATTTTGCGGGTGAGTGCGGATCTACCTGCAGAAGATATCTTTGCATCTGCTCGGTAGCTTTGTTCTTCCAAACGTTCGCGTAAGAAAGGAAGAATCTCTGCGCCGGAGTGAATCCGTCAATCTTCTTGTTGTCTTTGTACTCTTTCGTTTTCTGGAATGCCTGGAAAGAAATGTTTACGCCGCCCAGATCGGCAATATTTTCGCCTTCGGTTAATTTGCCGTTGATGTGCAGCGTATCTATCGGGTTGTATGAATCAAACTGCTCAACAATCTTTTCAGATCTTTTATTAAAATTATCTTCGTCTGTCTTAGTCCACCAGTCGCGCATATTTCCTTTGGCGTCGAACTGTCTGCCCTGATCGTCGAAACCGTGAGTCATTTCATGTCCGATCACGCAGCCCATCGCCCCGTAGTTAACAGCGTCGTCAGCGTTGAGATCAAAAAACGGGGGCTGAAGAATAGCAGCCGGAAATACTATTTCGTTATTTAATGGATTGTAATAAGCGTTTACTGTTTGAGGAGTCATTCCCCATTCGGTACGATCTACCGGCTTGTCTATTTTAGCTAATTGCCTTTTTGTTAAGAACACAGAAGCATTTATTGCGTTCTTGAAATATGAATCCCTGCTTACTTCAAGACCGGAATAGTCTCTCCATTTATCCGGATATCCTATTTTGATGGTGATCGCATCAAGTTTTTTCAGGGCTTCCTTCTTTGTATTCTCTCCCATCCAGTCGAGATTTTTTATCCTTTCTCCCAGAACATCTATTAGACTCAGAACTATTTTTTTAGCGCGGGCTTTTGCTTCCGGCGGGAAATATTTTTTTACATAGAGTTGTCCTAACAATTCACCCACGTTTCCGTTAACGGTTTGAAGGACTCTTTTCCATCTCGGCTGCATTTGTTTTGTTCCGGTTAAAACTTTTCCGTAGAAATTAAAATGCTCATTAACGAAAGGAGTACTGAGGTAATTCGCACTGCTCCTGATAATGTTCCATTTAAAGTAGGCTTTCCATTGATCCATCGGAACTTCTTTAATCATAGAAGAAACTGCTTTAAAG
>JBJKTB010000249.1:0-3398 GCA_046703345.1 Ignavibacteriaceae bacterium | reverse complement strand
ACGTATTCATGCTTTACGATACGTTCGGATTTCCGGTAGACTTAACCAACATAATGGCACGCGAACACGGATATACGATTGATGAAGCAGGTTTCAACGAATTGATGGATTCGCAGAAGCAGAGGGCACGCGAAGCTTCAAAAGAAAAATTCGCTTCTGTGAACATCTCTTTAGACAGTCTTGACGGCTTTGATGTTGCAGACAGTGAAAAATCGGAATTCACCGGATACGAAGAGCTTCAGTCGAAAGCTAAAATAACCGGGCACAAAAAAGAAAACGGCAGCGATCTCGTCATCTTAAACAGAACTCCTTTTTACGTGGAGGCAGGCGGACAAATAGACGACCTGGGAAATATTACAGTAGGTGAGTCACCGCTGGAAGTTATTGATGTTACAAAGATTGATAATCAAACGATTCATGTAGTAAAAAATGAAACCGACAGCCGCTTAATTCCCGGCACCGATGTAATAGCCAGCGTAGATGAAACTCGCAGATGGGACATAATGAGGAATCATTCGGCTACGCATTTTCTTGATGCGGCTCTTAGGAAAATACTAGGAACGCATGTTCATCAGGCTGGTTCGTACGTGGGACCCGACAGGCTTCGTTTCGATTTTACGCACTACTCAAAGCTGAGCGAAAGCGAACTGCGCGATATCGAGGCACTTGTAAACGAGCAGCTGAGAAGGAATCTCCCTCTTCAGCATCACCGCAACGTTCCATTTGACGAGGCGAAGAAGATGGGCGCGATAATGTTCTTCGGCGACAAGTACGGCGACTTTGTAAACGTTGTGCAGTTCGGCGATTTCACGATGGAGTTCTGCGGCGGCACCCACGTTAAAAATTCATCGCAGATCGGACTCTTCAAAATTATAAGCGAGTCTTCAATCTCAAGCGGCGTAAGAAGGATCGAAGCAGTTACCGGTGCCGGCGTGGAAAACTATATACTGTCTCAGATAAATCAGATAAAAGATTCGGAAGAAAAAATATCCGAACTGACCGAAGAAAAGAAGAAACTTGAAAAAGAGATAGCTGAATTCAAGCTGAAAGATAAGCTCGGACAGCTTGACGGAATTTTAGAAAAGCATTCTGAACTGAACGGAATAAAAATTTACAAAGCCAAAGTAAACGCGGACAACATGGATGAGCTGAAATCTTTCGGCGATGAGATAAGGAATAAGATAAAGAGCGGCATAGGAGTTCTCTTTTCTGAGCTTGACGGCAAAGTTGGAATTGTATGCGTAGTGAGCGACGAACTGATAAAAGAAAAGAAGCTCAGCGCCGGAAAGTTAGTCGGCGAACTTGCAAAGCTTGTCGGCGGAGGCGGAGGCGGAAGGCCTCATCTTGCAACTGCCGGCGGAAGGGACGTAAATCTTATTCCGCAGGCGCTAGGTAAAGTTGAGGAAGTTATTAAGCAATTCGCAAGTTAAATATTATAGCAGAATTGCTTAGTAATGCTTAACTTCAAGAAGATGTTATGCTGTTAATAATACAGGGGCAAATCGGTGCCGGGGAATAATTTCATTTCCATCAAGGACGGATGAGCAAATCTAAAATTAAATATATCTGTTCCAGCTGCGGCTACGAATCGTTAAAATGGCTGGGCCGTTGCCCCGAATGCGAAAGCTGGAACTCGTTTACAGAAGAAATAATAGAAACATCTAAACGCACGCAGCAGCCTTATGCCGGCAAGATTACCCTCAGCAAAATTAGCGAAATAACGGCGCATGAAGAAGACAGGATAAAAACGGGGATCAACGAATTTGACCGTGTGCTGGGGGGCGGACTAATGCCCGGCTCGGTAATACTTCTCGGCGGCGATCCGGGAATCGGGAAATCTACACTCGCAATGCAGGCGGCTGCCTCCGTAAAAGACAAAGTGCTTTACGTAACCGGTGAAGAATCTCTCAAACAGATAAAGATCCGCTCTTCCCGTTTAAAAATTAAATCGGATGATTTTTACGTACTAGCAGAAACCGATATCAATCATATAATCGCCGCGATAAATAATCTCCAACCGCCGGTCGTCATCATCGATTCTATCCAAACTATGTACAGAAGCGAACTTGACAATTCGCCCGGAACAGTAACCCAGATTCGCGAATCTACGGCGGTGCTGATGGAAGAGGCAAAGAAGAAGCATTTTTGCGTCATTATAATCGGGCATGTAACAAAAGAAGGAATTATCGCGGGTCCCAAAGTTCTCGAACACATAGTTGACACTGTAATTCAGTTTGAGGGAGAATCTCATCACGCGTTCAGGGTTCTCCGTTCGCAGAAGAACCGTTTCGGCAGTACGAATGAGATAGGCGTGTTCGAAATGCATGAGGAAGGTTTAAAAGAGGTAAAGAATCCGAGTGAACTTTTCCTGAGCGAAAGAGATAAAAGCTCATCCGGTTCAACGGTTACTGCAAGCATTGAGGGATCGAGGCCGATACTCCTTGAAGTGCAGGCGCTCGTTACTCCGTCTAATTACGGAAATCCTCAGCGGGTTACGACTGGATTCGATCAAAGACGCTTATCAATTCTTCTCGCGGTGCTTGAAAAAAGAAGCGGTCTGCGTCTGTCGGCGAACAACGTATTTCTTAATATGGCTGGCGGCGTTAAAATTGCCGAGCCGGCAGTTGATCTGGCGGTTTGCTGCAGCATTGCTTCAAGTCTGCTCGATAAGCTGATAGACAACAATACGGTTGTAATCGGAGAAGTAGGGCTCGGCGGAGAAATCCGAAGCATCGGCCATGTTGAGAAGAGAATTCAGGAAGCCGAGAAGCTCGGATTCAAGCGGATCATCATCCCGGGAAACAATAAAAAAGGCTTAAAAAGCAAAGGCGGCATAGAAATCTGTCCGATTGACAGCTTAAATGAAGCAATTAATCTTCTTCTCGGCTGAAGACCCGCAAGAGCATAATTATTTAAAAAACCTTAATTTTTCTCCATTTTCAAAGATTTTGGATGTTAAAGAATTCCACATTCTCCGGTAATCTATTCTATAATTTAAGGTTACAGCAGAATATATTTTGTTTTTAAAATTAATAATACTATTTTACACGGCGGTTTAAAATAACCGTATTGTTTTCATTCATTATTTTTTTAGAGGTAAGTTAGTGAGTACTAAGCTTTTTGTGGGTTCACTCCCATGGGCAGTAAACGATGATGCTTTGAGGCAGGCTTTTGAAGCACACGGCACCGTAGTTTCTGCAAAGGTAATTACCGATCGTCAGACCGGTAGATCTAGAGGATTTGGATTCGTTGAAATGGAAAACGAATCTGAGGCAAGTAATGCGATCCAGGCTTTAAATGGAACGGAATTCAAAGGCCGTAACATTATTGTTAGCGAAGCAAAACCGAAGAATTAAAAAATATTTGGTGAACTTGCAATCCAGAAGCGCTCTTTATGA
>JBJKTB010000248.1:0-3192 GCA_046703345.1 Ignavibacteriaceae bacterium | reverse complement strand
ATTTTTCCGAGGAAAAAATTACTTCCATCACTCAACTTCAGCAGGAACAAATCGATTATAAAGTTGACGACGGGGCAATGCTTAGATCGCATATTGATTTTCTTATTACGCACGCAGAGAACAAGCTTGAAAAAGGCTCATTTCTCAGATTTATGCTCGAATTAGGACAATTTGCGATCACGTCCGGAGAATTGCGAATAGCTGAAGATATTCACGAAAAAGTACTTTCCGAATGCGGAAGCGACACCGAACTGAAAGAATACACAGCCGGCGCATATCTGGCCATCGGCAGTATATTCAGACGGGAAGCTCTCTGGGACAGGGGCATAGAATACACGAAAAAGGCCTTCAAGCTCTTCAAAGACATGAAAGACATGAAGGGTTTAGCAAAGTGCGAGAATCTGCTCGGCAATATATTCGGCGATCAGGGTAATATTGAAGAAGCAAAGCCGCATTTTCAGAAGAGCCTGTCTTATCTAGATCCCGATGTCGATATCGGAATAATGGCAAAATTGGAAGTGAATCTCGGAATAATAAATAACATGCAGGGAAATTCGGAGGAAGCATTTAATTACTACTCGAATTCGCTTAGCAAATTTGAGAAGCTGAATAATCTGCGCAGAATTGCGGAAGTGCGTCATAATATAGGTATGCTTTACCTGAAGCAGAATAATTATGAGCAGGCCGTACAAGAACTTGACAAGAGTATTGCGGTATCTATGCAGGCAGGGAACCTGCCGTTCATAGGGCTGTCATACCTGAGCAAGGCATATGTTTTCTCCCAGCTGAGAGACCATCTGCTTGCGTCGGCGTACTCGGATAAGGCAATGGAGATCTGCAACAAGACAAACGATAAATTGTCAGTTGCCGAGATCTACAAGATTAAAGGAATAATAAACAGGAACATGAAGAATTATTCCATAGCCGAAAGTTATTTCCTTACAAGTCTGAGGATAAACAGGGACCTGAAAAACGGTCTAAATTACGCTGAGACGAGCTATGAGCTGGGACTGCTTTACAAAGAGACATCAAAGCCTGGCGAAGCAGCGGCCAGATTTTCGGAAGCGCTGGATTATTACAAGAAAATCAGCTCTCAAAAGGATATAGAAAAAATTGAGGAGCTCCTCCATGATTAGAGGATAAATTTCAGAATACACTCAATCCAATAAGCGGCCCGGATTGTTAAGGCACCGGGTCAGAACTGAGCAAAATATCGATAAAGGAAGTCCCGGAGAACATTCGGGACTTCTTTATTTTTAAACCGGAAGGAGCGAGCAATTAAAATTAAAAATTAAAAATTGAGGATGCAGGCTTATCATTGGTTCGGCATTTTCATGCAAAATGGAGGCTCTCCAACTCTAACGAGCGGCAGATCAGCAGTAATTATATTCCGGGCAGAACTAAGGAATATTAGAACAGCGCTCAATAGTGTCGCGATATTACTCCAGAGAGTCAGCTTAATACTCAAGAGTGTCACGGAGGTACTACAGAGTGCCGTAGCGTCACTAAATAGATTCCCGGCAATACTTCCGGCAGTCGGAAGGGTTCAAATCAATTAAATTTTTGATTTTTTTTGAGAAGAAAAAATGCCGGTTAACGCAGCCTCCGCAAAAAAGGAAGCGCGGATGAAGAACGACAATGCTGTCATAAAACCTGATTTCGTGAACCAAAATCCACAAATTTACCGGCAAACATTACTTTTTGTCCGTAATATCTACCGCCGGATTATTTATTTGCAGCCGCCGGGTTGAGCTAAAAATCTTTTCGAATAAATTTAAAGAGAAATACGACAAAATTGACATCTGTCTGGAAAGTTCATTTATATCAAAAAATACAGATATTTATACACGTGGCTAATATTAGTCTCCACTTTTTTTATTAAAATAAGGGCTAAACTAAACTAAGGATACTTCGATAATATAACGGGGAAGATTACTCTTTTATTAAGACAAAATATTCATAACTCATGGTATGATCTTTGTTTATATAATCCCGAACGGCAGACGCAAAGGAAAAGGGAAGGCCGTTCAAAGCTTCAGATGATCTTTATTTTATGCTTTCACGGACGGGATATTACGCACTTCTCAAATCCCGCCGTAACAATAAGGGGGTTCTTAAAAAAAGCTGATTTGGCACTCCGGAAAATTCCTACTGCAGAATATGAAGCCAACAAATATGATTTTAGAGCCGTCAAATTTAGGCGGCAAGAAGAATAAAAAAATTAAAATTGATCGTTATACTAATTAAAGCGGGATTCTTATGAAAAAAATACTGGCACTCTCAATTTTAGCTGCACTGTTCATCTTCGGCTGCTCCAAAGACATAGGAGTTACCGAGCCGGTACAGCAGCAGGTTAAAACGCAGGCAAAGAAGACACTTGTAGCGCTGCCTGCAGGCACGCAGATGATGACCGAAGAGCAGCTTACTATAGGCAAGATGATCGACGGAAACAGAGGCGGCACAATATTCGGCTCGAAGACCATGCCCGGCGGTAATATGAGATTTGTATCATTTACGGCGCTGATGAGCATACCGGCCGGCGCATTTACTGGCAATAAATATATCACCATGATATTTGACAACTCATCGGCATCGGTACAGTTTACTCCTTCGCCTACCGAATTTGATAAGCCGTTAGATCTGTCGTTTATAGTAAGCGGACTCGTTTTTACAGGCATGAATCTGTCGAATGTGGATTTCGTTTACATTACGCCGCAAGGCGACACTGAGCCTGTACACTACGCTTACATAAGCACAAACATTTACTTCGGAAGTCTTGCCGTTTACGGCGCTGAACTGAATCACTTTTCCAGATACGGATTTGTTGAGTAAAAATAGTTATAAGAAATCAAGAATTGGATCATTAAATAAGCGGGGTTAAAAATGAAAAAGTTACAAGTTCTTTTTGTTATAGCAGCATTATTTATTTTCGGCTGCTCCAAGGATGTAGGAATTAACGAGCCGGCTCAGCCGCAGGCAAAGAAGACTCTAATACAGCTGCCTGCAGGCACGCAGATGATGACCGAAGACCAGCTGACCGTAAGCGGACTAATAGACGGCAGCGTAGGCGGAACTATAACCGATACAAAGAAAATTAAGGGAGGCGGTCCAAAGAACGAGTGCACCTTTGATGTAAACCTGATAGTACCGGCCGGAGCATTTGAAGGCCAAAAGAATATCAATGTAATATTC
>JBJKTB010000247.1:0-4214 GCA_046703345.1 Ignavibacteriaceae bacterium | reverse complement strand
TATTTATGCTGAACTCCCGGAACCGGATCATCATCAAGATACGGTATGTTCGCGGTTGTCTGTCCCGCCGGATGAGGATTTAATTCCATTCTGATCGCATTCGCTGTTTCTTTTATCTCTGAAGGCGGCGCGTTTCTTTGAATTAAATCGGCCATTCTGTTATTCTGCCTTTCGGTCAGCATGTCTTTATGCAGAAATGTCAACTGATACATCGGGTCTTCGGGGATATTGTTCCAATCGATAAATTCCTCAACAACATAGTTGTTGGTGCGGAAAGGTAGCACACTGGAGACAACTTTTAAGTCAAATATTTCCTGTTTGCTTAAGAGCCTCAATTGGGGGATGCTGTCAATATCCTTCAGACCGTATAATTTTAGCTTTTTGGGGGTAATCATCTTTTAACATCCTCCTTTTTTAAAGTGAATAAATTTACTTTTACTTAAAAAGCAGATTTAATGCGAGAGTTAGAGCCAAGATTTAGAATCTTTGTATGTCTTTTCCGAAACCGGCAAAAACAGTTATCGGATTGTGCTGTGGTAAATGAGAATATAATAAATTTCCTCACTTAGTCAAGTGGGAAATCAAAATCTAATGGGAATATTTCACTTTAAAAGGAGGGGAATTTCATCAAAACGCAAAAAAAAAGCGGTATTTGAACCGCTTAAAATTTTTTTTACTTTATATCAGTTACTTTGCTGATGTCGTCAACGCGGACAAATCTTTCGTTAAATTTGTAAGTGCCTTTGCCTGTTTTTACAGTCTTAATCAATTTTACGCTGATTCCGGCCTCTTTTTTCTTTGCTTTCGCTTTATCCGCAAATGTTTGCTGTTTAGCCATTTCTTCACTCCTATCAAATTAGTCTGTAAATATAGAAAATATCAATTTTAAATAAAAGTAAAAAATAAAATGTCCGGCTGTCATATTTTCAGTTAAAAACCGTAATAATTCATCGATAGCACAGAAATTATCGTATATATAATAGATAGTTCCAGAATGATCAAGTAGGTAATTTAATCAGAGAAGATCCGCAAATACGGCATCAGTTACTGAGCACAGGCTGGAAGGAGAAAGGCATACTTGCGTTCCTCTTACTCCCGCGCTCACGTATATTTTATCAAAAAGTTGAGACGTCTCTTCTATAAAAACGGGATAATTTTTTTTCATGCCCACTGGCGAACACCCGCCGCGCACATAGCCGGTAAGCGAGAACAAATCTTTCACTTTTACCATTTCAATTTTTTTATTTCCGCTTGCGGAAGCGGCTTTCTTCAAATCCAATTCTTCGGTTACCGGAATGCAGAAAACATTTATGCCGTTCTTGTCGCCGTAGGCAACAAGAGTTTTGAACACGGTCTCTGCTTTTGCTCCGATCTTAGCGGCGACCGTAGTACCGCTGAGATCGTCTTCGTTTACTTCGTAATTATGAAGCGTGTGCTCGATCTTATTGGTTTCTAATATTCTGACGGCGTTGGTCTTAGGCATAGTTTAAACCCGGAATTTTAAAACAGAATCTTCGCCCATGCTAATTGCTTTCGAACTGCAGGTCTTCAAGCTTAAGGTTGTAGCTTTCCGCATTAAGAAGAAATTTTGTGTACGGATGAGAAGGCGAGTTAAATACTTTTTCAATGTCTCCCTGTTCGACAATCTCTCCTTTATAAATTAGAAGAATACCGCCGCATAGTTTTTTAAGTACTTTAAGATCGTGCGAAACGCAAATCATGGAGATTCCGAATTCCTTATTAATTGATTTCATGAGATTTACCAGATTTAGCTGCGACTCCGCATCCTGCGCTGAGAATGGCTCGTCGAGAATCAACAGCTCCGGCTTTACAGCCAGTATTCTTGCAAGTGCGGCGCGCTGCTGCTCGCCGCCGCTCAGTTCGTATCCCTTCCTGTTCCTCAATTCGCGCGGGAAATTTACCGAACCGAAAATCTTTTCTTTTTCATTCTCAAGCTCTTTTCCGCCGGTTCCGCTAATCAGCAACGCTTCCTCTACAATCTTATCGATTACTCGGAGCGGATTTAAAATCTCTCCGTTGTTCTGAAAGAGTAGCTGCACCGGACTAGTTCTCGTCTTTTTCCAGTCGCGCTCCCATGAGAATGATAATTCGCCGTCCGTGGGTTTTAATATTCCGGCTATAATTTTTGCCAGCGTGGTTTTGCCGCTGCCAGATTGACCGGCTACTCCGAGTATGGAACCTTTTTCAAGTTTAAAAGATAATCCCTTCAGTATTTCTTTTTCTTCGGAATGAAGACTTAGGAGGCTCGACTGCTCGACCCGGTATCTTATATTTTCAGCTTTTAAAATATTATTCATTCGGATAACTGCATATAAGCGTTTAAGAAATTTTCCAGGTTCTCGCCGTTCTTTATTTTAAAGAAATCTTCGGGCGAATAAAAAGGCGACAGCCTGCCGCCAGAAAGGAAGGCAATTTTATCGCTGATGTTGCGCGCAAACTCGAGGTTGTGCGTTACAAGCAGCGCCGAATTTCCGCCGCCGGCAGCGTAGTCTTTTAATTTCAGCATGAAAAGATTCGATATTGCCGAGTCAATTCCCGATGTCGGTTCGTCAAGAATAATTAATTTGGGATGAGTAAGAAGCACAAGCGCAAAGTTTATTCTCTGAGCCATTCCGCCGCTTACCTCGTAAGGATACATTTTAAATAGTTGCTCCTTCTTCGGAAGAAGGAAATATTTCAGCATGGGATCAGTCTCATCCGGATTTTTAACAAGAAATTTAAAATAGTAATCGAAGGTCTTCAGATGATCGAAGCTGTTAACCGCGTCCTGAAATACGTATTTAATTTTGTTGAGTCTGATATCGGCGAGCGAGTTTTTATCCATGGAAAGAATATCGCGGCCTTCAAACTCAACTTTCCCTTTTACAGTGTAAAATCTTTTATCGAGAAGACCGGTGAGCGATTTTACGAGCGTAGTTTTACCGCTGCCGTTCAACCCTAAGACGGTGTAAATCTTATTGCCCAGGATGGAGAAATTAACGCCGCTCAGAACGATTCTTTTATTATTAACTATAAGCTGATCAATTTCCGCGTTAAGCATTCTGCCCGGCCGATTTTTTTTGCATTTAGTCGACAAAATAATAAATTAACAGCAAAATTATTATAATATATTAAAATGAAGAAACAGATGAGAAAAAAATATCTTCTTCTGCTGTTTACGCTTTTGATTCTCGTTCTTCTTCCGGCCTGCCAAAAGGAATCACCGGTTAACTCCGACCGGGCTGTTGTGGCAATCTCTTCAGACGTCGAATCGCTTAATCCTCTGTTTGCTTTCGATATAAACGAAGGCAACATAACTGAACTTCTTTACGATGCCCTGGTTCAGCATAAATGGAATTATGAAAAGGGAACCATGGATACTTATCCGATGCTTGCGAAGAGCTGGACATGGGACAAGGATTCCACATCGATTACGCTTGATTTAAGAAACGACGTTTACTGGTCTGACGGCAAACAGTTTACCGCTGAAGATGTTGTTTTCTCTTTTGATGTATACTCCGATCCGGAAGTTCAGAGCCGGCTTTACGGCTCGTTCAAGAATTTTTATACCGACAAAAGAATGCACATCGATTTGAAGAAAACTTTCGATGTGGAAAACCCTTTCCTCTTAAAAATTAATTTCAGGAAAAATTCAAATCCTTCTTTTTATGACATCGACTTTCCTCTGATAGCAGAGCATGTTTACGGCAAACTGAGCAGAAAAGATTTTATTACCGCCGAGAAGGAAATTAAGCCCGTTACCGACGGGGCCTTCTCATTATCCGATTGGAATAAAAATCAGGCGATAATACTTAAAGCGAACAGAAAATCTTTCCTTTATAATCCGGACAACATTTCCGAGCTTATTTTTAAGATCGTTCCGGATTACAATTCGCAGATAACGCAGCTGAAAAAAGGAGAGATAGACATGATGGACGATATTAAAGCCGATGATGTCCCGGGCCTTCAGAAAGATGCGGATCTTGTCATCTCTCCTTTAAAAGGACGCGAATACGATTACGTCGGATGGAATAATATAGATCCTGAAGCTTACTCAAAGAACAAAACTATTAAACCCAATCCGCTTTTCGGCAGCCCGGTTGTGAGGGAAGCGCTTACATACGCGATAAACAGAGGAGAGATTCTGCAGGAATTTTTAAACAACTACGGACAGCCGGCGGCCGGACCCGTAGCTCCCATTTTTACTTCCGCGC
>JBJKTB010000246.1:0-4429 GCA_046703345.1 Ignavibacteriaceae bacterium | reverse complement strand
AATTCACAAAAGGACTTGTACTTAGATCGGCAATATACTCGTTAAGTTCGGGTAAAATATTTATTACCTGAGCCTGAGCATCTTTACGCCTTAATAAGCCGCGCAGTTCGTTCAGAAAAACTTTGCCTTCGCTTTCACCCAACCCCTCCAAGCAAGCGTCAAAGATCCACTTAAAGTTAAGATGCTCTTTGCTCCAAGGGTAATTTGAGAATGTCTGTACATAAAAATTATTTATCAGCGGCGTTATAATGTCCAGCGGTGAAGTGTACATATTCCACCCGCTTATTGAAAGAATTTTTGTCCCTTCTCTGAACTGAGGCTCCGGTACGGCTGCATTGGAAGGGGAGATGTTTCCGGGAATTATTTTAAAATCGCTGTTCTTTAGAACAGTGAAGAACGCAGCCATACCTCTCTTAAAAAGTATCTCCCACTCCCTTTCGAAATCGGCCTTGCTGTAAGCCGACTGGGCGGAAGTAAGCTGTCTTATTCTTTCCCAGACAGTGAGATCATTAATAAACTCGAAAGAGATAACTCCGAACTTTGATCTGAAATTGCCGAGCCTAGGAAGTATAGGCGCTTCGGATGACTTGTGCGCTATTTTTATTGTAAGGTATATTGTCTCAAGAACTTTCTGTCGTGTAATGCCAGGCTTAATGAAGATTACTATATCGTAATGTTTAAAGTTTAGAAGATTAACGCTCATTCTATAGAGCATGTTTTTATTGGACGATCCTATCTTCGAAATATAGATACCCTTATCCTGTACGTCTTTCAGGTTGAACTCCTCTCCGTCGAACAGCATTAAAAAGGCTTCTCTAACGAAAGTAGTGCCGGCTAATAGTGAAATAATCCGTTCTCTTTCATGAGGTACTATTATTTCATCAAAAATGATTTTCTTTTCCCAGTTTAAGCTCAGTTTTTCGAAGGCTGTTTGTTTAATCCTGGATTCCTTCCACATCGAAAGTTCCCGGAAAAGATTCTTAGCGTAATTTGAAATGCGTTTGTCTTGCTCGTGAAGAATCCAGCTTATTAATTCAGCTCTTATAACAGAATATGATTCGGGATTATGATGAACGAGTTCCGCGAGCATGTCTAGTATCCTCTTAAACTGTGCCAGCTCGTTTTCACTTACCGGCCAGCGCAATCCTTTTCTGTAAGCTTCAAGTCTCCTGCTGAAGGCATGAAGCCTGAAACCTTCAATCTTGTTGTAGCCTATTTCTTCTATAGTCTTCTTACTGAGGAAATTAAGTCCGCTCGTTATGAAAGTCGGAAGGTATCTGTTGTAATCTATACTCGGCTGATTTAAAAGAAGGATTTTATAAGCCAGGCTTCTTACCGAGAATTTAGGATGAAATGCCAGGGCTTCAATTCTTCTGCTAATTAAATTATCTACTCTATGTTCCGATGTTTTTAAAAGCCTTTCCAGTTTCAACAAACCGGTGAGAGAGACTTTCTCGGTTCCGAATAAAGACGAAATTATTGTTTCATGCAGTTCGATGATTCTCAAATCGAAGTGGGCAGTGTTCCCTGTGCCTGAGGAAGGATTTTTCAGCCTTTTTATGTCATCTGGAATAAATACCTGAGAAGAGATATCTGTGAAATCAGTATCCCAATCGTCTTTACAAACTGCGAACGCAGTTAAGCTTTTGTTGCCGAGCCACAGAATCGGCTGCCGTACGAATAATCCGAGTTCCACTTCTTCCCGATTCACTGAGTATTCGAAATCCCCGATTCTTATCCTTCCGCTCTTTCCTGTTCTTTCAATTATAAGTTTAGATTTGGTTTGACGATTTTGTAAATAATTATTCCGCCTTTCTATATCACCCTCAGTTACACCTAGATCTTTTATCATCCAGAAAGGAACTATTATTTTCACACCGCCGCAGTCAATCTTCAGCTGGGAATTTTTATAAAGATTTTCTATAGTACTGTGAAAATTTTTTTCAATTATCTTTCTCTTAAATGTTCCCTTTGCCGTCAGTTCGCCGAGACTCTCGTCGAAATTCCTTTCGAGCAGCGTGAATTTTAAGATCCTTTCGTACGAACTAAGCTCCATATTAACTGTTGCTACAATAGAGCTGAAATATTCCTTTAATCTGTTCTGTGACTTTGCTTTTTCAATGAACGGCTCCGAATAATCCGGAACAACAAGCAGCGTATTATAAGGTTTCATGTCGCCTACCAGAAAAGCTCTTTTTAATCCCGGAATATTTTCAAATTTTTTTTCTACATACGCTGGAGCTATCGTCTGGCCTTTTATATTTTTATATATATCCTTTACTCTGTCGATGATGTAAAGAAATCCGTTCTCATCCTGTTTGAACAGATCGCCTGTTGAAAGCCAGCCATCTGAAGATTTGTCCGATTGTATGTCATTCAGATAATGTGCGACATAATGCCCTGAAATTCTCAGTTCGCCTTCATCCGAAAGCTTAATCTTAATGCCGGGAAGCGGTACGCCTACAGAATCTGTAACATATTCTCCAGGAGGCGTCATGCTTATACCTCCGGTAGCTTCAGTCATTCCGAATCCGCTGCAGAGCGCGGTACCGTAAGCATTAAAGAATTTAAAAACTTTCGGTTCAAGGTACCCTGCTGCCGAAAGTCCCCATCTTAAGTTTTTGCCCACGATCTCCCGGTACATATAAAGTTTAGTTTTCACCCCTGTTTCTCCGGAAAGCCTGTCGTGTAAGTACTCGTATAATTGCTTCCAGCGCAAAGGGATGCTTACTAGTCCGGTAGGATTGACTTTTTTAATCATTTCTGTCAGCGAATCAAAATCATTTTTCCCCGCGAAGACGTAGGTACCTCCCCAGAAAATAGTACCCATCATTTCAAGGTATCTACCGAATGTATGGAACAAGGGCAGGTAACAGAGGAGTACTTCATCGGTGCCTACGTCGGGCAGAGCAGCTGCTCTAGCAAATCTTTTGCTTATAATATTGTAGCTGGTAAATGCAACGCCTTTTGGAAGCCCCGTACTGCCGGAAGTAAACATATACGTCGCGATCTCGTCCAATCCTGATACTCGTCTTTTATTAAGTACACCATGAATATCCTTGTGGCTTATCAAAGATAAGATCTGATCGAGCTGAATGATGCTCTCGTCGTTAAGTTGAGTGCTGCCGGTAAAAATTATTTCAAATTTATTACTGCTTTTGTCCCTCAATTCCTTTAGAACTTCAAGCCTGTGTTCGGTATCCGTTACGGCAATATTAAAACCGATTTTAGAGTGAATATGTTCCAAAGTTTCAATATTGAAATGGATGTTAATCGGAGAGACCTGAATATCGTACAGAAGACACGCGATGTCGCAGCACGCACTGTCGACAGAGTTTTCGGAATATATAATTACTTTCGGCTTGTAGTCTGTAACATAAAGAAACGCTGTAGCTATCTTTTTAATTCTGTTGTCGACCCATCTGTAGCTGTACTCATTTTTTACTTCACCCTCATACGCAATAAAAAGAGGTTTGGCCGGATGAGCCGCAGTCCGCTGTTCCATCAGCTTAAGCAGAGTGTAGTTGGAAATCTTTATTACCTGAAAGACGGTTTCCGCCCAGCGGTATCTGTCTTCATTAGTATTAAAACTTTTAAGAAAGAAGGAGGCACGAGTTAAATCTAGATAACGGTGCCATTCTTCTGTATTTATTCTCCCGGCAAGTTTCTCGCGTAAAATTGTTTCAGTAACCTGCAGTAGTTCCGCCGGGAGCTCATTTCGTAATTCCGACGGAGAGCTGTTCCTAAATTCGTTAAGCAACTGCCGGAAATTTTCTTCGGGATGATTGGTCATTTTAAAATTATCCAAATAAGATTATTTGCACAGCGCAGCTCTACCCATTAAGAAACCGCGGCTGCTTTATGATGTATATCATTTCGATAAAAAATAGCTTTTATTCTCCGGAGATAAGCCATTTTTTCCATTCGTCGGGTTGGAACCCAACGGTTGCATTTTTACCTTCTCTTACGATAGGAGTTTTTAAAAGAAGCGCATCGTTCAAAATCTCATCTTCTATATCGAACTTCATAAACTGAAGATTTCTCTTTTTAAATTCCTTCCCGTTTCTGTCGATTAGTTCTTCCACGGGGATGGAGCGGCTGATATTTTCAAGTTCGCCTTTCGCCAGTCCTTTTTCGTTAAGATCGCGGAAATGATATTTTATTCTCCTCTCGCTGAAAAATCTTTCTGCTTTCCTGGTGTCACTGCATTTTTTCGTGCCTATGATTTGAATATTCATCTGTTCTCGTTCTCCTGTAAGCGATTTCAGTTAAAACCTTTTTTTATTAAGTTAAAATAAAAATTATAATTTACTTTAAAACAAGGGCAATTAAGTTGAAAAAATTTTTTTTCTTAATAATAATTTCGTCTGTTTCCGTTCTTTGGGCGCAGGATGTAAAAGTCCCGGCGTATTATGAGATTGATAAAGCT